>NZ_QRZD01000001.1:0-188927 GCF_003464565.1 Collinsella sp. AF14-35 | reverse complement strand
AACGACCTATTTGCTCAATGTGTTCGGCTGAGATCGGAAATCAACCGTTTTAGGCGATGATGGGGGCGATGGCGCGGATGCAAGCGTCGGCTGCCGTGAAAGTGGTGCTGTCGTCGCTGACGATAAAGATGATTTTGCCCTTGACGCCAAAGTCGCCGATCTCGCTAAAGAGCACGTACGGCTCCTTGTCAAAGCCAGAGATGGGAAGCACCGCGGCCTTGGTGGCGTCGGTAAGCTCATCTGCCAGCGCGTCCAACGAGGCCCACTTGGACGTGTCCTTTACGGCAACGGGCACGGCAACGCGCCCAAAGGGCATGAGGTGCACGAGCGTGTTCTTGGAGATATTTGAGTTGGGGACGATGATGGTCTGCCCGCAGGCGTCCTCGATGGTCGTATGGCGCCAGGTGATATCTTGGACCACGCCCGTCACGCCGCCGACCTCGATATTGTCGCCGGGTTTGATGATGCCCATAAAGGTCACCTGCATGCCACCGATAAGGTTTGACAGCGTGTCCTGAAAGCCGAGCGAGATGGCGATGCCGCCGACGCCAAGAGCGGCGACGAGGGCGTTTGCGTTAATGCCAAAGCAGTTGTCGAGGATAAAGCTGCCGCCGATCATCCAAATGACGGCGCGCGCGATGTTGATGAAGATGCTTGATGAAGGGAGTGGGTTATCGTCGCGGTTGAGCAGGTGGTACAGGGTCTTGGACGCGACCTTGGCGGCAACGGCGGTGCCGATGGCCAAGATACCTGCCCAGATGATGTTGTGGACCCATCGTTGTGCAAAGAAATGAAGAATCGGCTCAAACAATTCCATGTAGAGAAACCTCCTAATGATCGTCCAACCATGATACCCATCAAGAAGCCCGTCCGATCACATCGTACGGGCTTCTGTGCTCGATATGGGGGTTAGCGAAAACCGCCGCAAAGGTATCTGTTCCTTTGCGGCGGTTTTGACGTTTGCGCAGATAAAACCTGCCAAAATAAACCTGTCCCTTATTGGCAGGTTTTAGCTCAGCAGCATGCGGTCGTTGGCGAGCTCGCCGCCCGAGACCTCCTCGAACTTCTGCAGCAGGTCGGCTACGGTGAGCGACTTCTTCTCGTCGCCGGCCACGTCGTAGATCACATGGCCCTCGTGCATCATGATCAGACGGTTGCCCAGACGGATGGCGTCATTCATGTTGTGCGTAACCATGAGCGTGGTCAGATGGTTTTCGTCGACAATCTCCTCGGTCAGGTTGAGCACCTTAGAGGCCGTCTTGGGGTCGAGGGCCGCCGTGTGCTCGTCGAGCAGCAGCAGGCGCGGCTTGGTGAGCGTGGCCATCAGCAGGGTGAGTGCCTGGCGCTGGCCGCCCGAGAGCAGGCCGACCTTGGCGTTGAGACGCGTGTCCAGACCGAGGTCCAGGCGCTTGAGCAGTTCAACGTACTCGTCCTTCTCGGCCTTGGTGACGCCCCACGAAAGACCGCGACGCTGGCCGCGGCGCTTGGCGAGGGCCAGGTTTTCGGCAATTTGCATGTCGGCTGCGGTGCCGCGCATGGGGTCCTGGAACACACGGCCCAGGTACTTGGCGCGCTGCGACTCGCTCAGACGAGAGATGTCGGTGCCGTCGAGCTCAATAACACCAGAATCGAGCGGATACACGCCGGCGATCATATTGAGCAGCGTGGACTTGCCGGCGCCGTTGCCGCCAATCACGGTTACAAAGTCGCCATCGTTGAGGGTGAGGTCGACGCCGGTGAGCGCGCGCTTCTCGGTGACGGTGCCCTTGTTAAAGGTCTTCTTGACGTGCGAGAGCTTAAGCATCTGCCTCATCTCCCTTCGTGTAGGAGCTGCGGAGCTTATAGCGCTCCCAAATCACGGGCACGCACAGGGCCACGGCGACGATCGCGGCAGAGAGCAGCTTCATGTCGTTGGCGTCCATGCCCAGCTGCAGCACGATGGCGCGGATGAGGAAGTACACCACGGAGCCAAAGACGGCGGAGGCCAGACGGACGGAGAACTGCGTGAGACCGCCGGGCAGCAGGCGGCCGAGCACCTCGCCGATGACGATGGCGGCAAGACCGATAACGATGGCGCCGGTACCCATGCCAATGTCGGCATACTTCTGGCTCTGGCAGATGAGCGCACCCGAAAGGCCAATGAGGGCGTTGGAGAGCACGAGGGCGATCATTTTGGTGGAGTTGGTGTTGACGCCTAGGGCGCGGATCATGTACTCGTTGTTGCCGGTGGCACGCAGCGCCGAGCCGATCTCGGTGCCAAAGAACCAGTACAGGATGGCGACGATGGCCACGGCCAGCACAATGCCTAGGATAATGGCAACAGTGGACTGCGGCAGGCCCGTCATGTTGCTGACGGATGAGAAGATAGTGCCCTTGGCAAGGATGGGCGTGTTGGACTTGCCCATGATGCGCAGGTTGATGGACCACAGACTGATCTGCGTAAGGATTCCGGCGAGGATTGCGGGAATCTCAAAGACGGTGGTCAAGATGCCCGTGACGGCGCCCGCGATGGCGCCGGCGCACATGCCGGCCAGCACGGCGAGCAAGGGGTCGACGTTATTGTTGACGATGAGTACGGCGCAGACACAGCCGCCGAGGGCAAAGCTGCCGTCGCAGGTCATATCGGGGATGTCGAGCAGGCGGAACGTGATAAACACGCCAAGCACCATAATGCCCCAGAGGACGCCCTGCGAAACGGCGCCCTGCAATGCAATGAGCATGCTTCATACCTCCTAGGATAGGGTGGACACGTGATTTTCCATAATAGCGGTACCAATGCATAAAAGAGCTGCGGACGGATGTTTTGTCTCATCCGAAACAAGCAGGGCGAACGCCGGTCTTTAGCGTTCGCCCCAAGGACTCAGATATTGAATAACGCGGCTGTGGCGCGCGTGCGGGCCCTAGACGCGTTACCGCGCATGGCGCTACTCGTCCAGAGCGGAAAGGTCGATACCCAGAGCCTCGGCCATCTCGTCGTTCTTGACGACGACCAGGTCCTTGCTCGAGAGGTGCTTGATCGGCATATCCTCGGGCTTGGCCTCGCCCTTCAGGATCTTAACGGCCATCTCGCCCGCGGCGTAGCCCAGGTCCTTATAGTTGATGGAGAGGGTGAACAGGCCGCCGGCCATGCACATACCCTCCTCGCCGGTCACGAAGGGGAGCTTATTCTCCTTGCAGATCTGGCCGACCTGCGAAGCGCCCGCGGCGATGGTGTTGTCAGTGGGGGAGTACAGCGCGTCGACCTTGCCCACGGAGGACTCGACGACGGACTGAATCTCGTTGGAGCTCGAGACGGTGAAATCGGTGTACTCGAGGCCCAGCTTGTTGAGCTCCTTCTTGGCGGCTTTGATCTGGACGTCGGAGTTGGACTCGGCGGTGCAGTAGAGCAGGCCGACCTTTTTAACGTCGGGCAGGACCTTCTGCATCATCTCGAGCTGCTCGGCGACTGGGGTGAGGTCGGAAGCGCCCGTGACGTTGGTGCCGGGCTTGTCGTTGTCCTGGACCAGGCCGGAGGCGGCGTAGTCGGTGATGGCACAGCCCACGATGGGGATATCGGCCGTGGCGCCGGCGGCAGCCTGCGCGGCGGGCGTGGCGATGGCATAAATCAGGTTGACGTTGTCGCCCACAAACTTGTCGGCAATGGACTTACACGTGGACTGGTCGTTCTGGGCGTTCTTCTGGTCGATCTTGACCTTAAGGCCGCTCTCCTTGATGGCCTTGACAAAGCCGTCGTTGGCGGCATCGAGTGCGGAGTGCTCGGTGAGTTGCAGAACGCCGATGGTGTAGTCGGAACCGGCGGCAGCAGAGCCGGAACCAGAGTTGCCGCCGCATCCGGCGAGCGGGGCGAGCGCGAGCAGACCGGCGGAGACCAGAAGGCTCCTGCGGCTGATGGTGATGTCCTTCATATCATTACCCCCAGTATAAAAATGGCTGGAAACACTGCACTGGGACAAAGTGCAAGTGGAACTATAGTAGCGCTGATGTCCATTTTTACAACAGCCTGGCGGGTTTTTTAATACAGAATCGGATGGGCGGTACGGGTAGTCGAATGGGCGGCGGAGGGTCTTATGCGGCGGAGGAGGCATCGTCCTCGTCCAGGACGGCGAAGAGCTTCTTGCCGTCGAGGAGACGTGTGGTGACGTTTCTCATGCGGCCGATCTCAACGGTACGCAGCGTGTCGTCGGCGCCTCGCGCGTCATAGACCGTTCCCAGCAAATACGAGATGCCGTCTCGTTGCTTGATGGCAAAGGGCCGGAGTGTCATCCGCGCCACTTCGACCTCTCCGCGTGCCGTGACACTCGAAATATCAAAACTCACCGTGGTTCCGTGGTCGATGGCCTGCTCGATGAGCTCGCAGGCATCGATGCGCTTGACGGGCGTGCGTATGGCCTTGGTGGATTTGTCGCCTGCGCTTGGAGCAGGCTCGGGTGCATCGAGGTAGCCGCGAACGTCGGCACTCGCCATGGCGACCAGGTGCTGCGCCATGCTTTTTCGAATGGCGATGGGCGTAGAGCGGTTGCGCATGACCATGCCGTGGAGCCGGATGATCTCTTCGTCGGTGAGCGGACGGGTCAAGAGCCGATACCCCACGCCGCGCTTGTATTCAATTTCGTATCCGGCATGGCGAAGTGCGGAGATGGCGGTGTAGATGCTGCGCCGCGCCGCCGAGATGGGCATGCGGGCGGGGTCGTCGGGATGGGCGAGACGCCGGATCAACTCATCGGAAAGCATGGCCTTGTCCTCGCCGGTGTTTTCGCTTAATAATTGCAGGATGCGAACGGCGCGATAGGCTGCCATCGAGGCGGCGCCCCTCGTCGTGGTCTCGTAAGTTTCAACAGCGGTTTCGGTCATGGCGTCCACGTCCTTTCCGTTTTGGGTGGCGACGGTATGGAGCCTAGGGCGCGGGGCTTTCCCAGGGGTGCAGGACACTCCGGGCGGTCGGTAGCCGTCGGCAAGCGGCGGGTCGAGTTTTCAACAGCCCTGGTCAACTGACCAAAAACTTGCCAAAAGCTTGACGGATGTTGTTGAAAAAAGCGTCTCTCGACCGATGTCGAGAGACGCTTATGCGATGAGCGTTGGCGTGTGGCGACGCGAGCTAGCGTCCGACGATTAGAAGTCGGCGTTGCCCACGGTGCGCGGGTGCGGCAGGACGTCGCGGATGTTGCCCACGCCGGTCAGATACATGACCAAGCGCTCGAAGCCCAGACCGTAGCCGGCGTGCTTGCAGGAACCGTAGCGGCGCAGGTCAAGGTAGTACTTGTACTGCTCGGGATTCATGCCCAGGTCCTTGATGCGGGCCTCGAGCAGATCCAGGCGCTCCTCGCGCTGGGAGCCGCCGATAATCTCGCCGATACCGGGAACCAGGCAGTCGGCGGCGGCGACGGTCTTGCCGTCCTCGTTCATGCGCATGTAGAACGCCTTGATCTCAGCCGGGTAGTCGGTCACGAAGGTCGGGCGCTTAAAGTGCTCCTCGGTCAGGAAGCGCTCGTGCTCGGTCTGCAGGTCGATGCCCCAGCTGACGGGGTAATCAAACTGGTGGCCAGCAGCGACTGCCTGCTCCAGGATCTCGACGGCCTCGGTGTAGGTAACGCGGGCAAAGTCGGAGTTTGCCACGTGGTCCAGGCGCTCGATCAAGCCCTTGTCCACAAACTTGTTGAGCATGTTGAGCTCGTCGGGGCAGGTGGCCATAACGTCCTTAAGGACGTACTTGAGCATGGCCTCGGCGTTATCCATGTAGTCGTTAAGGTCGGCAAAGGCCATCTCGGGCTCGATCATCCAAAACTCGGCGGCGTGGCGCGTGGTGTTGGAGTTTTCGGCGCGGAAGGTGGGGCCAAAGGTGTACACGTCGCCAAAGGCCATGGCAAAGTTCTCGGCATTGAGCTGGCCGGATACGGTAAGGCTCGCGTGCTTTCCAAAGAAGTCCTGGCTCCAGTCAACCTCGCCGGACTCGGTGAGGGGCGGATTTTTGGGGTCGAGCGTGGTCACGCGGAACATCTCGCCGGCGCCCTCGCAGTCACTCGTGGTGATGATGGGGGTGTTGACGTAGACAAAGCCCTGCTCCTGGAAGAAGCGGTGGATGGCGGCAGCCGCGACAGAACGGATGCGGAACACGGCGCGGAACAGGTTGGTGCGCGGGCGCAGGTGCTGCTGGGTGCGCAGGAACTCGACGGTTGCGCGCTTCTTCTGCAGCGGGTAATCCGGGGCGCTGACGCCCTCGACCTCGATGGAGGTGGCAGAAAGCTCGAAGGGCTGGGGCGCATCGGGGGTCAGCTTGACGGTGCCGGTGCAAATGAGTGCGGCCGAGACGTTTTGATGGGCGATCTCGTCGTAGTTGTCGAGTGCCTCGCGGTTCATGACGACCTGCAGGTCGCGGAAGCAGCTGCCGTCGTTGAGCGTAACAAAGCCAAAGTTCTTCATGTCGCGGACGGACTTGACCCAGCCGGCAACGGTGACGGTCTGGCCGCCGAGCGACTCGGCATCGACATAGAGCTGCGCGATTTTGGTGCGGTTCACGTATCCTCCCATAACGGTTGAATGATAGTTATCCATACAGTTCGATATTCTAGCAGCTCGGCTCATTTGGGCTATACAGATAAGGCATTGGCGGGATGGTTTTTCAAACGAAAAGCGCCCGCGGCCAAATGGTCGCGGGCGCTTGACGAGGTGCCTTTTGGTTGTGTGGCGCGGGGCCTAGCTACTTGGTCTTGGCAACCAGCAGCGGGTCGCCAAGCTTGACGAGCGGGTTGCCGCCGATAAGCGTTCCAGACTCGCCGACATGGTCGATGCTCTTAAGACGATCGAGCTCGGAGACGATGACGGTCACGATGTCCTCGTGGCCGGCGGCCTTGATGGCCTCGCGATCGAAGCTGATGAGCGGCTGGCCGGCCTTGACCACATCGCCCATCTCGACAAAGCGGGCAAAACCCTTGCCGTTCATTTCCACGGTGCCCAGGCCAACATGGATGAATACGCGCAGACCGTCCTCGGTAATCATGCCGATGGAGTGGTTGGTGACAGTGGTGGCGCCGATGCGGCCGTTGGCGGGCGCATAGATGGTGCCGGTAATGGGCTCGATGCCATAGCCCTGGCCAAGCATGCCCGAGGCGATCGTCTCGTCGGGAACCTCGTCCAGGCTGACGAGCACGCCGTTGACGGGGGCATAGATGACGCCTTCGCGGGTGGCGAAGCTTGCTGCGGGCGGAACGGACGCCTCGCCGGTCGAGGTGAAGGTGGACTTAAGCGAATCGAGCAGACCCATAGTTGCCTCCAACTTAAATAGGCGCATATCGCGCGTTTGGTTTGCCGGAAACGTTTCATATCTGTTTCGCGGCTTGGTCAACACCCCCTATTCTACGCTGCTCAGCGATACCTCTGAGCTGGGATTATGTGATATATCAGTTGAAGGGAAACTTATTGCTGGCGTGTTTCTGCGTCACGGGTTCAAGTGGGGTACGCTTGAAGGCGAAAAACAATGGCGCTTAATTTGCGCGAAGGGAGCACATATGATTGTCGAGAACCATGCACTGTGGGGCGAGGAGCCGACCGAGGAATATCCGGCGACGTTTACGTATCTGGGTGCCGAGCCGCTGCCCGACAAGCCCAATGGCCGCCGCCCCGCGGTGATCATCTGCGGCGGAGGCGGGTTTACGCATATCGCTCCGCACGAGCAGGACCCGGTGGCGTTTGCGTTTTTGGACCGCGGCTACCAGGCCTTTGTGCTCAACTATGTGACGAGCGCCACGGGCGACGTGAGCTTTCCGCACCCGCAGGCGGACCTCGCCAAGATGGTCGCTACCGTGCGCGCCAACGCCGACGAGTGGCATGTCGATCCCAAGCGCGTGTGCATCGTGGGTTTCTCGGCGGGCGGCATGATCTGCGCCTCGTTGGCAACGCAGTGGAAGACCGGACCTTTCGCGGGCCTTGCCGGGGCTCGTCCGGAGGATATTCGTCCCGACGCCGTGGTGCTGGGCTATCCGTTGCTCGACCTTGACTATGTGCGCGATATGCAGACGCGCGACCCGCGCATCGACCTGCGCGTGCCCAAGACGGGTGGCAAGACGGGGCGCGATTTGCTCAACGACTATCTGTCGATGGTGACGGGCGGCGAGGCGACCGATGAGCACCTGGCCGACATTTGCCCTACCACGCACGTTTCGCGCCAGATGCCCCCGACCTTTGTGTGGGGCGTTTCGGACGACAAGACGGCGCCGATTGCGCAGGTCTATCCGTTTGCGCAGCGCATGGCCGAGGAAGGGGTCGCATGCGAGATGCACGTCTTTGACCAGGGTGGCCACGGCCTTTCGCTCGGCAACGCCAATACCGCGGTCGACAACGAGGACAAGCAAGTGGCAGTCCGTCCTTGGATCCGCCTGGCCTTCCGCTTCCTGGAGCGCCATATGTAAAAGTAGACTACTTGCCCGTTTCAAAAAGTCTGCTTAGAGGAGGAGCCATGCTTGAGGGTACGTATGTGGTTTTGGCCCAGACGCCGGTGGGGAGCAAACGCGGCGAGGTGACGTTTTCACATGGGGTGAACGGCGCGCTCAGGGCAGTACTAAACGTCAGGGGTCTCAATATCGCTCTCTCGGGTGCCCGCGCTGAGGGCGATTTCTTTGAGTTCTCGGGCACTATCTCCCACGTCTTGATGGGCAAGGCGCCCTTTACATGCACGGGGTCGGTTGAGGGTGATCGACTCACTGCTACCGCGCGGTCGGGTTCCATTTCGATCTCGCTGAGCGGTATGCGCAAAGAGCTTTCGGGGCGCACCGCATAAAGTTTGCGCAGGTAAACATCGGTATTTGACTTTATATAATAGTTTAGAGCGCTATCATTTGTCGTTACGAGTTGGTTAGCCCCGGTAAACGGTTAACCGCGTCTAACGAAAGGATGAGCGCGTGAAGCTCGATACACTCGAGATTGGAAAGGACGCCGTTGTCGCATCGGTGGCATCGGACGATCAGGCACTCCGACAGCATATTTTGGACATGGGCCTAACGCCGGGCACCGAAGTCACCATGATGAAGTACGCTCCTATGGGCGACCCGCTCGAGATTCGCCTGCGTGGCTACGAGTTGACGCTGCGCAAGGACGATGCTGCTCGCATCGAGCTCGTGGGTGTTCACGACACAGACACGGGTCCGCGCACTAACGCCGCAATCGGCATGACGGAGCACCCGGCACTTGGCGAGGGGACGTATTCGCCCCGTGCGGCAAAAACGGCCGTGCCCGAGGGCGCACCGCTGCATTTTGCCCTCGCCGGCAACCAAAACTGCGGTAAGACCACGCTGTTCAACCAGCTTACGGGCTCCAACCAGCACGTCGGTAACTTTCCCGGCGTGACGGTCGACCGCAAGGACGGCACCATCCGTAACCATCCCGAGGCAAGCGTTACCGACCTGCCCGGCATCTATTCGCTGTCTCCGTACACGGGCGAAGAGATCGTCAGTCGCCAATTTATCCTGGACGAAAACCCCGACGCCATCATCGACATCATCGACGCTACTAATATCGAACGCAACCTGTACCTGACGCTGCAGCTTATGGAGCTCGACCGCCCCATGGTCATCGCGCTCAACATGATGGACGAGGTGACGGCCAACGGCGGCGCCGTGGACGTCAACCTGCTCGAGAGCCTGTTGGGCGTGCCTGTTGTCCCCATTAGCGCTGCCCGCAACGAGGGTATCGGCGAGCTGGTGGATCATGCCTTGCACGTGGCACGGTTCCGCGAGCGCCCCGGTCGCCTGGACTTCTGTGCGCCCGATGGCTCGGACGGCGGTGCACTGCATCGCTGCATCCACGGCATTGCCAACCTGATCGCGGACCATGCCGTGACGGCGCACATTCCGGTGCGTTTTGCGGCGACCAAGCTGGTTGAAGGCGACGAGCTGGTGACCGAGGCGCTTCACTTGGATCGCAATGAGCTCGACGCTATCGAGCACATCATTACCCAGATGGAGGGCGAAGCCGGCACCGACCGCCTGTCCGCGCTGGCCGATATGCGCTTTAGCTTTATCGGCGACGTGTGCGGGCGCTGCGTCGTCAAGCCGCATGAGAGCCGCGAGCACGTGCGCTCCGTCAAGATCGACCGCATCCTGACGGGTCGCTACACGGCCATTCCGGCGTTCCTGGTGATCATGGGCCTCGTCTTTTGGCTGACGTTTGGCGTGATCGGCGCGGCGTTGCAGGGACTCATGGAGGACGGCATCGCTGCCGTCATCGCCTCGGCCGATGCGGGCCTCAAGGCGTTCGGCACCAACGACGTGGTACGCTCGCTGGCTGTCGACGGCGTGCTTACGGGCGTGGGCAGCGTGCTGACCTTCCTGCCGATTATCGTCGTGCTCTTTTTGTTCCTCTCCATTCTGGAAGACTCCGGCTACATGGCGCGCGTGGCCTTTGTCATGGATAAAGTGCTGCGTCGCTTTGGCCTGTCGGGCCGCAGCTTCGTGCCTATGCTCGTCGGTTTTGGCTGCACCGTGCCGGCTATCATGTCAACCCGTACGCTCCCATCCGAGCACGACCGCAAGATGACCGTCATGCTCACGCCGTTCATGAGCTGTTCGGCCAAGTTGCCGGTCTACGGTCTGCTGTGCGGGGCGTTTTTCCCGCAGGCGACGGTTCCCGCCATGGTCTCGCTCTATTTGATTGGCATTGCGGTCGGTTGCATCGCGGCTTTGGTGCTCAATCGCACGGCATTTAAGGGTGACCCGGTGCCGTTTATCATGGAGCTTCCCAATTACCGTCTGCCGAGCGTCAAGACGACGGTGATGCTGGCATGGGATAAGGCCAAGGACTTCATCACCAAGGCCTTTACCATTATCTTTGCCGCTACGGTGGTCATTTGGTTTCTTCAGACGTTCGACATTCGCTTTAATGTGGTCGCCGATCAGTCGCAGAGTCTACTTGCCGGTCTGGGTAGCATCATCGCGCCGGTGCTGGCGCCGCTCGGATTTGGTGACTGGCGCGCCTCGACGGCGCTCGTCACCGGACTTATTGCCAAGGAGAGCGTCATCTCGACGCTCACGGTGCTTTTGGGCGCAACCTCGCCTGCGGCACTGTCGACGATGTTCTCGCCGTTTACTGCCTACGTGTTTTTGGTCTTTACGCTGCTGTACCCGCCCTGCGTGGCAGCCATCGGTGCCGTTAAGAGCGAGCTGGGCGGACGCTACGCCGTGGCAGTGTTCGCGTTTCAGGTGACGGTCGCCTGGATCGTGGCGTTTGTCGTGCATTCGGCGGGCATATTGTTGGGGTTGGCTTAGCTATTTATTGACGGCGCAACCCCTGTGTATTGAGTTGATTGCGGTCCCGCATCTGTACTGACGGATGCGGGGCCGTTGCTATATAATCGCCCACCGCCCAAGACAATCGGAGAGGTTTCCTACATGACCCAGGCAAGACAAGATGGCATCTCGCTCAAGCAGTGGCTCCCGCTTATCGGGCTCGCCTGCTGTTCGTTTGTGTTCAACACATCAGAGTTCATGCCCATCGGCCTTCTGACTGATATCGCCGCGTCGTTCTCGCTCACCGAGGCCCAGGCAGGCATCATGATTTCGGTCTATGCCTGGGGCGTCATGCTGCTGTCGCTGCCGCTTATGGTGTTTGCCTCGCGCTTTGAGTTCAAGCGCATGCTGCTCGGCGTGCTTGCCGTGTTTTCGCTCGGCCAGTTCCTGTCCGCTGTGGCGCCCACCTATCCTATTTTGGTTTGCGCGCGTCTGGTGGTCGCCTGCGCGCATGCCGTGTTCTGGTCGGTCGCCTCGATCATGGCGTCGCGTCTGGTTGACACGCGCCACGGGGCGCTCGCCATCAGCATGATCGCCACGGGCTCGTCCATCGCGCAGATCTTTGGCCTGCCGATCGGCCGCGCCATTGGCCTGGCCGTGGGCTGGCGTATGACGTTTGCCGTGGTTGGGGCCCTCTCTGCCGCTTCGGTGGTGTATCAGGCAGCGGTGTTCCCAGCCATGCCGGCGGGCGAGCGCTTTACCGTCAAACAGCTGCCCGAGCTGCTCAAGAACCCGTTCCTCATCGCGCTCTACGCGGTCACGGTCTTTATGGCGACCGGCTACTACGCGGGTTACAGCTATATCGAGCCGTTCCTGGCGCAGGTCGCGCACGTCGACGCAAGCGCTATTACCATGACGCTGACGGCGTTTGGCTGCTCCGGTCTGCTCGGAAGCTGGCTGTTTGGCCGCCTGTTCGATGGGCATCGCTTCCCGTTCTTGGCTATCACGCTCTCCGGCGTGCCGGTGGCTCTGCTGCTCATGGGTCCGGTCGCATCGTCGCTCGTAGCAGTGCTTGCCGTCTGCGCGCTATGGGGCTGCTGCTCCACAGCCTTTAACGTGGCGTTCCAGGCCGAGCTCATCAAGTACACGCCGGCGGATTCGTCGGCCGTCGCCATGTCGATCTTCTCGGGCCTGTTTAACCTCGGTATCGGCACGGGCACCGCAATCGGCGGCGCCGTGGTTTCGGGTCCCGGTATCGCTTGGATTGGCTTTGCGGGCGGGGCGATTACCGTCGTGGGCGTCATCCTCGCCATTACGGTGCTGTTCCCGGCCATACGCCGCGCAAAGCCCGTCGCCTAATCACGTTCCCTCATCAGTTGCGGTGGAATAGAGACTGTTTGCCCGGTTTATTGGTCTCAACAGTCCCTATTTCACCGCAACTTATTTTGGGGGAGGGGATGCGCGGCGGGCATACAATGGATGGCGTTGCGTGAAAGATTGCCGGGAGGTTGCTATGTGGGCATACGAGACGACGTTCTACCAGATCTATCCGCTGGGCTTTTGTGGAGCTCCGCGCGAAAACGCCGCGCCCGTTGCCGAGGATGAGCTCGCCCAGGCTGCCAACGCTGCGCCCAACCCCGATGCGCCCATCATGAAGATCGCCCAATGGGCCGGCTACCTGCAGGAACTCGGCATCGGTGCTGTGCTCATTAACCCGCCGCTCGAATCCGACAGTCACGGTTACGACACGCGCAGCCTGCGCCATATCGACCGTCGCCTGGGTGGGGATGCCGACTTTGCCGCCGTGTGCGAGACACTGCATGCCCATGGCATCCGTGTGGTGCTTGATGCCGTCTTCAACCATGTCGGTCGCGGTTTTTGGGCCTTCCGCGATGTTCAGGAGCGCAAGTGGGACTCGCCCTACAAGGACTGGTTCCACATTAGCTTTGACGGCGACTCCTGCTATGGCGACGGCTTTTGGTACGAGGGCTGGGAAGGCCATTTTGAGCTTGTGAAGCTCAACTTGCAAAACCCCGCCGTGGTCGATTACCTGCTTGAGTCCGTGCGCCGTTGGGCCGACGTCTTTGGCGTCGACGGCCTGCGCCTGGACGTCGCCTATATGCTCGATCGCGATTTTATGCGCCGCCTGCATACTTTTACCCGTGAGCTCAAGCCCGACTTTGTGCTGATTGGTGAGACGCTCCACGGCGACTACAACCAGATCGTCAATGACGAGATGCTTGACTCCTGCACCAACTACGAGTGCTACAAGGGCCTGTACTCCAGCTTTAACTCGGTCAACATGTTCGAGATCGCCCACTCGCTGCATCGCCAGTTTGGCGGTGACCCGTGGTGCATTTATCGCGGCAAGCATCTGCTGTCGTTTGTCGACAACCACGATGTGCCGCGCCTGGCGAGCATCCTCACCGACAAGTCCTGTCTGCGCCCCGCTTATGGCATGCTCTTTGGCATGCCGGGCATTCCGTGCGTCTACTATGGCAGCGAGTGGGGGATTGCTGGCGAAAAGGGCGGCCCCGATGGCGACTGGGCGCTGCGCCCTGCGCTCGATGAGCCTGCGCCCAACGAGCTGACGGCCTTCATCAAGCAGCTCGCGCACCTGCGCTCGACAGACGGTGCGGCGGCACGCGCTCTCAACTACGGCGCGTACCGCAACGTGGTGATCCAGAACAAGCAGCTGCTGTTCGAGCGTGCCTGCGACGACGCGACGGTGCTCGTGGCGGTGAACGCCGTGGGCGAGCCTTACACCTTTGGCGCCGGCGAGCTCAATGGGTCCTTTGTCGACCTGCTGGCCGACGGCGCGCCCACGGTTGAGCTGACGGGTGCCCTTGAGCTTGCGCCCTACGAGGTGCGTTATCTGCTGAGGGCCTAGGCCATGGCTGCGTCCGACGAGGGCTATCAACATATTGAGCATGGGTTTGAACCCGTGTTTGACGAGCGCTCGAGCGTTTTGGTGCTAGGGTCGTTTCCCTCGGTGCTCTCGCGTGCCAATGCCTTCTACTATGGCAATCCGCAGAACCGCTTTTGGCGCGTGATGGCCGCGTGCCTCGGAGTGCCTGTGCCGCCCAACGAGGGCGACCCTTTGGCGGACAGCGAGCCCGCGACGCTCGACGCCTCAATTGCCGCCAAGCGATCCATGCTGCTGAACGGCGGCGTGGCTCTGTGGGATGTGATCGAGAGCTGTGACATTAAGGGCTCGAGCGACGCGAGCATTCGCAACGTTGTGCCGATCGATATCGGGCGTATTACCGCCGTGGCTCCGATCGAGGCGGTCGTCTGCAACGGCGGCACCGCGGGACGTCTCTACCACCGCTACCTTGAGTCTCTGACAGGCATCAAGGCGCAGGTCATGCCCTCAACGAGTCCCGCTAACGCGGCTTGGAGCCTTGATCGCCTCATCGCCTTCTGGGCCACTGCCGTCACCTGGCGCCCCCAACCTCATCACGATATTTAACCGAAACTGGAATTTCGGTCGGCTAGAGCGGGCTGTTGCATTCTAAACGACCGAAACTCCAGTTTCGACTAAAACGCGGGTAGGGTGGGGCAGGGAGGAAATGCCGTTCACCGGGGATTTTCTACCGTTCGCATTGGAATTGTTGCTCTGGTGGCATCGGTCGTGCAGACTGGAACACGGAATGTTACCCACTTGGGGCATGACCTGTTCTACTCACAACCGCATCTTTTTTGGAATGTTACTCTCTGAGGCACGACCAAGCGTTCGCAGGCTTTGCGCCTTGCGATTGTTTGTTAAGCTTCAGAGAGTTTTTGTTTCTAGCGATCGTATGAAGCGCGTTCTAAAAGATGCACCGGGAATGGCTGGAAAGGGAACGGCATGAAGGCAGTCCGCCGCATCAACAACAACGTGGCCGTGTGCCGGGACAACGCCGGCAACGAGCTCCTCGCCATGGGCAAAGGCATCGGCTTTGGCCAGCTGCCGCGCGAGCTTACGCTTGCCGAGGTCGAGCGCACGTTCTACAACGTTGACGAGCGGTGCTTCAGCGCGATCAACGATCTGCCGCAGGATGTGATGGAGTTCTCCATCTCCTGCGCGGACTACGTTCGCAATGAGCTGCCCTACGAGCTGAGCGCCAATCTCGCTTTTACCCTGGCCGACCACCTCTCGTTTGCTATCGACCGCGCAAAGAAGAACATGCAGGTGCGTATGCCGCTCGCCTATGACGTGGAGCAGATGTACCCGGCGGAGTACCGCCTGGGCAAGCATATCGCCCGCCGCGTGCAGAAGCAGTTTTGCGTCGCTTTGCCCAACAGCGAGGCGACAGGCATCGCCCTCAATATTATCAATGCGCGTCTGGGTGCGGCGACCGAGGCCGAGAAGGAACGCGAGCGCCAAGACGATAACATGCTCGAGGATGTTACCGAGATCATCGAGGATGACTTCGGCATCGACATCGACCGCAGTTCGTTTGCCTTCTCGCGCTACGCCACGCACATGCGCTATCTCTTTGAGCGCCTTCACTCCGGCGAGGTTCTCGACAGCAGCTGTGTAAACGGCTTCCGCGGCATCGAGGAGCAGTATCCGCGCGAGGCTGCGTGCGTCGCAAAGATCTCCCAGCATATCGAGGGCGAATGGGATGGGGCCGTCGTGAGCAACGACGAGCGCCTGTATCTGGTGGTCCATGTGAGTAGGCTCCGCATCAAAGGTACGGGAAGGTAGCGCGTACAACGTGGCACGCTGCTGCTCCCAGCAACCGAAAAGGGTACGACAATGGCTAAAGCAGAACGCTATGCCGAGCTCGCCAGCAAGGTAGTCGAATACGTTGGCGGCAAGGACAACATCGTCTTCTTCACGCATTGCGTGACGAGGCTTCGCTTCAACGTCAAGGACAAGAGCTTGGTCAAGGGCTCGGACATCGAGAAGATCCGAGGCGTAATGGGTTGCCAGTGGGTAGGCGACCAATACCAGATCATCATCGGACAGTTCGTGTCCGACGCCTACAACCTGATCGTCAAGGAGACCGGTCTTGAGGGCAATGGGTCCGTTGACGAGGACATGGGCGACGCCCACAAGAAGAAGTTCAGCATCAACGCCGTCTTTGATGCCATCTCGGGCTCGATCACGCCGATCATCCCTGTGTTTATCGGTGCCGGCTTTATCAAGATCGCTGTGCTGCTGCTCACGCAGTTCGGCCTTCTTACCGCTGATAACACCACCATCCAGGTGTTGACGTTCGTCGGCGACGCGGGCTTCTACTTCCTGCCTGTCTTTGTGGGCGCGTTTGCGGCTAAGAAGTTCGGCGCCAACATGGCGCTCGGCATGATGATGGGCGCCATCTTTATTCACCCGTCCTTTATCTCCGCGGTAACGGACGGCACGGCGCTCAGCGTCTACGGTATCCCTGTCTATGCCACGACGTATTCGAGCTCCGTGGTGCCGGCGCTTCTCACCGTTTGGGTCATGTCCTATGTCGAGAAGTTCTTTGCCAAGCACTCGCCCGATTCGATCCGTTCTATCACCGAGCCGTTCTTTACGCTGCTCGTTATACTGCCGCTCGCTCTCTGCGTGCTCGGTCCCGTTGGCGCCTTTGTGGGTACGTACCTCTCCGAGGCTATCATGTGGCTCTACAACACTACCGGTTTCTTTGGCATCGCCGTGCTCTCTGCGATCTTCCCGTGGATTGTTATGACTGGCATGCACACCGCCCTTGCGCCCTATCTTGTTAACGCCATGGCTACCGTCGGCTACGACCCCATCATCTGCACGGCCAACGTCGTTGCCAATATCGACCAGGGTGCCGCGTGCGCTGCCGTAGCCTTCAAGACCAAGCACGACGAGAATCTGCGTTCCGTCGCCTCCGCTTGCGCCGTCACGGCTATCGTGGGCGGTGTGACCGAGCCCGGTATGTTCGGCGTCAACCTTAAGCTCAAGACGCCTATGTACGGCGCTATGATCGGCTCCTTCTTTGGTGCCCTCGTTGCCGGCTTTGGCCATGCCTACCTCTACTCCATGATTGGTTCCGGAGGTCTCTTTGCCCTTCCCGCATACCTGGGTGGCGACAACCCGTTTGCCAGCATGGCCTGGATGGCTGCCGGTCTTGTTGTTGGTGCCATCGTGACCTTTATCGCCACCTACATCCTCTACAAGCCCGAGGTTGCCGAGGCGTAATCGTCGATTGTTCCAATCAGTTGTCCAATTTTTAGATAGGAGATAAGCATGTCTTTCCCTGAGAACTTCCTGTGGGGTGGCGCTACCGCTGCTAACCAGTGCGAGGGTGCCTACCTCACCGACGGCAAGGGCCTCAGTACCGCCGACGTTATGACCGCGGGCGACAAGGATACGCCGCGCCGCATCACCGACGGCTGCCTGCCTGGCGAGAACTACCCGAGCCATGTGGCCATCGACCACTATGGTCACTTCAAGGAGGATATAGCCCTCTTTGGCGAGATGGGCTTCAAGACCTATCGCATGTCCATCAATTGGGCGCGCATCTTCCCCAACGGCGACGATGATGAGCCTAACGAGGCCGGTCTTGCCCACTATGACGCTGTCTTTGACGAGTGCCATAAGTACGGTATCGAGCCCTTGGTGACGCTCTCCCACTACGAGACGCCGCTCGGCCTGCAGAAGTACGGCTCGTGGGAGAACCGCAAGGTCATCAATTTCTACCTCAACTACGTCAAGACCGTCTTTACGCGCTACAGGGGCAAGGTTAAGTACTGGCTCACCTTCAACGAGATTAACTGCATGTCGATGAGCCCGTGGATGGCCGGCGGCATTGCCCCCGATGCGAGCGAGCAGGTCCGCATGACGGCCGCCTACCACCAGTTTCTGGCGAGCGCCCAGGCGGTGCAGCTGGCGCACGAGATTGACCCGGAGAACAAGGTTGGCATGATGTACGGTGGCATGTTCAGCTATCCCAATAGCTGTGATCCGGCCGACGTCAAGGCCAACGAGGAGTTCATGCGCACCAACCTGTTCTACCCGGACGTGATGTGTCGTGGCTACTATCCCGCCTACAAACTCAAGGAGTTCGAGCGCCGCGGGATCGTCCTGCCCGAGGAGCTGGGCGACAAGGAAATCCTGCGCGCCGGCACGGTAGACTTCCTCTCGTACAGCTATTACTTCACCATGGTGTGCGGTAAGAAGACCAACGCCATGGCGCTCGACTGCGGCAGCGTCGTGACGGGCTATACCAACCCCTATGTTGAGCAGACCCCCTGGGGCTGGAGCATCGACCCGTACGGTCTGCGCTACTCGCTCAACCTCTTCTACGACCGCTATCAGATTCCGCTGATGATCGTGGAGAACGGTCTGGGCACGTATGACAAGGTCGAAGAGGACGGCTCGATTCACGACCCGTATCGCATCGACTACCTGCGTGCCCATATCAAGGCCATGAAGGAGGCTGTCGAGATCGACGGCGTCGACCTGATGGGCTACACGCCGTGGGGCTGCATCGATATCGTCTCGGCCGGTACCGGCGAGATGAAGAAGCGTTACGGTTTCATCTACGTGGACGCCGACGACGAGTGCAAGGGCTCGCTCGCACGTAGCCGCAAGGATAGCTTCTTCTGGTACAAAAAGGTTATTGCCAGCAACGGCGAGGACCTGGACTAGCTTTCGGACGGGGTCGCAATCCTGCGGCCCCGTTTTGCCCCATTAAAGGCCTTAGCCTGTGCGCCGTGCGCAGCGCGGCCCGAAACCCGTGAGGGCCGGCGCCTCTAAACGCATAACGGAAATCCAAGGGCTATACCCTAAGAGCAAACCACCCCTTTTAGGGGTGGTTTTGATGCGCGGCCACTAGGTGCCAGAGCGGGGCGGGGGGCGCAGGCTTGGCCATGACGGCGCCGTCGCTGTCAAAGACGCTCACGTCGGCGCCGCCGAGCTGCTGTGCCCGTTTGACCGAGCATCCCATGCGCACGGCACCCACGAGTTTGTCGATGGCCTCGGAGAATGGCCTGCGCAGGGCGCCCATGCGGGGCGACCCGCAGAGCTTTGCCGATAGTCCGCCCATCGCGAGCACGGTGGCTCCGCCCCAGAGTATGTTGCCCGTTTGGGCGTTCCTCTGTAGCCTTGCGAGCACGCCGCGCGCTGCCTCGGGATCCGTGCCGTCGGTTTCGACGATCGCATAGAGCCGCGTGCCGTGTTGTGCAATAGCGCTAAGTGCGGAGAGCCTGGTGGCATCGAGGGCCTCTGCGGTGTTCGACCCGCCTTGCCTGATCGCCAAGACAATGGCGTCAAACGTCCCGGTCGGGTGCCCTTCTGCTAGTTTCATCGACTCAAACGAGGGCAGTTTCGTGTCCGAGATTCTGGCGTAGGCGGTATATGCGTCCTTAAAGTCCTCAAGCAAAAAGACGAGTCCGGGATCGGCATCGAAAAATGTGAGCGCGATGCTCTCCGGCGTCGAGGGCGTCTCGGCATCGAGCTCCTCCTGGTTTTCGTGCGCGCGATCGGGCGACATGGTTCCTTCTTTCTGGTCGATGGCCTCTACAGTACAACGTTACAACAAGGTTTCGGCGCTCTCGCGGCGCTATCCTTATGCAATCAAGCACTTGAGAGGAGATCCATGCGTCTGCCCATGAACACATCGCTCGCCGGCCTCAAGCCCTCCGGCATCCGCCGGATCAATGCGCTCGCCGCTCAGCACCCGGGGTGCATCGCGCTCGCGCTTGGCGAGCCCGATTTTCCCACGCCCGATGTGATTGGCGCCGAGGTGACTACCTCGCTGGTGCGCGGTGACACGCACTATCCGCCCAACAACGGTCGCCCCGCCCTGCGCGAGGCGCTGTCTGCCTACATGGGCGACGCGGGTCTTACGTTTTCTGCCGACGAGGTCATCCTGACCGACGGCGCGACCGAGGCCCTGTCGGCAACGTTCATGGCTATGCTCAACCCTGGTGACGAGGTCATTATCCCCACACCGGCCTTTGGCCTGTACGAGAGCATCGTCGTGGCCAACCATGCCAAAGCTGTCTTTTTGGACACGGAGCCCGCACAATTTCAGATTGACGAGGACGCCCTTCGTGCTTGCGTGACGCCGGCGACCAAAGCCATCGTCATTTGCTCGCCCAACAATCCCACGGGCTGTATCCTCAACGCGGCTTCGCTCGACGCCGTGGCGCATGTGGCGGAGCGGACGGGCATCTACGTGGTCTGCGACGACGTCTACAACCGCCTGGTCTATGTGGATGGCTACGAGCGCTTTGCCCAGCGTCACCCGGAGCTGCGTGAGCAGACGGTAGTCATCGAGAGCTTTTCCAAGCCATGGGCTATGACCGGCTGGCGCTTGGGCTGGCTTGCGGCGGCCGCTCCGGTGGTTGCCGAGATCGCAAAGGCTCATCAATACCTCGTATCGAGCGCTGTATCCTTCGAGATGAACGCCGCCCGCGTGGCGCTCACCGTGGACCCGTCGCCGATGCTCGAAGTCTACCGAGCCCGCCGCGAGCGCGTACTCGCAGCCTTAGACGCCATGGGCCTCGACGCAGTAGAACCAGCAGGAGCCTTCTACGCCTTCCCCAGCATTAAACAATTCGGCCTAACAAGCGAAGACTTCTGCATCAAAGCCATCGAAGAAGCCAATGTAGCCCTAGTCCCCGGAGACTGCTTCGGCTGCGAAGGCCACATCCGCCTAAGCTACTGCGTAAGCGACGAAAACCTAGACAAAGGCCTAAATCGCCTGTCCACCTTCATTTCGACTTTGTAGTCCTCAGGGATGCAACACATCAGCCCACCGACATAAGGGTTATGCGTGGGGCGCGTCGCTCAACGGACACGAGGATTCGCAGCAAAGGCAACGTAGCTCCGGCCGGGAGGGGCAGGGCGAGTTTTCCGTAGATTCCGCACGAGCCGAAGGCCACTTAATGTGGCCTTCGTGCGAGCCCAGGACTTGACCGAGCGGAAAACTCGCCCTGCCCCTCCCGACCGGAGCGTATGCAGGGTTTGTGTGCGAATCCTCGTGCCCGTTGACCGACGCCGGGGTCCCCGCCATAATACTTTCGGTTCACGCACGAATCCGCTGCCAGAGACAGCCGGTGCAAACGGGCATCGCTCGCGAGCTTAATGGGACATCCCGCCAGCCGAGGTGGTCGAGTAGATATGTCTTCTCGCCCCCGTCGCTCATGCAGCGCGGGGGCTTTCTTTTTGGACATGCCCCCGTCACGTCCTTGTGGCGGACCGTGCCCGGAAAGAAATCGAGGAGGTGTAATTCATGCCCCAGCAGTACAAAATCGACAAGGTTGCAGAGATCGAGTCCCGTATCGCCGAGAACGCCGGTCTGTTCGTCGTCAACTACAACGGTCTGACGGTTAAGCAGGCTCAGGAGCTGCGTCATCAGCTTCGCGAGTGCGGCGCCGAGATGAAGGTCTACAAGAACAACCTGGTCAAGATCGCTCTCAAGAACCAGGAGCAGCCCGAGCTCGACGAGATCCTCGCCGGCCCCGTCGCTTATGTGTTCTACGAGACCGAGCCGGTCGAGGCCGCTAAGACCCTTAAGGACTTCTCCGCTAAGTCCAAGGGCGTCCTTGAGATCAAGGGCGGTATCTCCGACGGCAAGGCCGTTTCCGCTGATGATGTTAAGGCTATCGCCGAGCTGCCCACCAAGGATCAGCTTCTCGGCCAGATCGCCGGTCTCATCTCCGGTTTCGCTCGCGACATCGCTGTCTGCGTCAACGGCGTTTCCTCTGGTCTCGCTCGTTCGATCCAGCAGGTCTCCGAGCAGAAGGCAGCCTAGTCGCTGTTTTCACCCGCGGCGGCAACGCCGCACTCCTGGCGCATTCGCGCCGTGTTTTAACTGATCTCCGTGCATTCGCACGGAAACCGAAAGGACTTAGAAATGGCTAAGCTTACCACCGATGAGATCATCGATGCTCTTAAGGAAATGACCCTTCTCGAGGCTTCCGAGCTCGTTAAGGCTATCGAGGACACCTTCGGCGTTTCCGCCGCTGCTCCTGCCGCCGTTGTCGCCGCTCCCGCTGCTGGCGCTGCTGAGGCCGAGGAGAAGACCGAGTTTGACGTCGTGCTCGAGGGCTTCGGCGACAACAAGATCCAGGTCATCAAGGCCGTCCGTGAGCTCACCAACCTTGGCCTGAAGGAGGCCAAGGAGGTCGTCGAGGGCGCTCCCAAGGCTGTTCTCGAGGGTGCCAAGAAGGAGGACGCCGAGGCTGCCAAGGAGAAGCTCGAGGCTGCTGGCGCTGCTGTCACCCTCAAGTAATCAGGCTTTCTCGCCAGATTTCTTTGCAGACGGGGTTCGCATTGCGAGCCCCGTCTTTTTCATTTTGACCCCTCTATTTTGCTGACTCGGCATGCAAATTGCTGCCGCTTGCAGTGCTTTGGGGTCGCTACCGTTGGGCGATAAAATTGCACCATTCGAGCAATAATTTGCGTTGACCTGCTGAAGAATGGCGCTTGCCTACATTAACGTTAATGAACGGCGGTAAGATAAACCGGTATCGCAATTTGGTCTGCGGCTGTGTGCCGCACGCATGGGGCGCTTTTGCGCCTGCGAAAGGATCTTTGAATAACATGAAGGCAATCATCCCCGCCGCCGGTCTTGGCACGCGTTTTCTGCCTGGCACCAAGTGCACGCCCAAAGAGATGCTGCCGGTGCTCGACAAGCCCGTCATTCAGTACGTCGTCGAGGAGGCGCTCGAGCCCGAGGAGGTCGACGATGCCATCATCGTTACTTCTCCCGGTAAGCCCGAGCTACTGAACTACTTCCAGCCTGATCGCTCGCTCGAGAACCTGCTGCGCGAGCGCGGCAAGAACGCCTATGCCGATGCTGTCGCCCACGCTGGCGGTATGCCGGTCGACTTCCGTTATCAGTACGAGCCCAAGGGCCTCGGCCATGCTATTCGCTCTGCTGCCGACGCCGTGGCAGGGGAGAACTTCCTGGTTCTTCTGGGCGACTACGTTGTGCCTAACCGCGATATCTGCGACAAGATGCTCGCCGTTTCCAAGGAGCACGGTGGCGCTTCGGTTATCGCCGTCGCTGCTTGCTCGCCCGAGGAAGTCAGCCGCTACGGCGTTATCGCCGGCGAGCGCGTCGGTTCGCTCGAGGGCGCCGAGAACGTTGCCGATGCCGAGCCGGGCGCTGTCTGGCGCATCGGCGGTCTGGTCGAGAAGCCCGCTCCCGAGGCGGCTCCGTCCAACCTGTACATCGTCGGTCGCTACCTGCTGAGCCCGCTGGTCATGGACTTGCTGGCAGATCAGCAGGCCGGCAAGGGCGGCGAGATCCAGCTCACCGACGCCATGGCCCGTTCGCTCGACCGCGAGGCCATGTACGCCGTCGTCATCGACCCGCTGTCGGGCTACGACACCGGCACTCCCTCTGGTTGGATGGCCACTAACGCCCTCATGGCTGCAAACGACCCCCGCTTTGCCGATGCCTTCTGGGACGCCATCGACGAGCGCGGCGGATTGATGCGCAAGTAAGCCATCGGGCACCGACATTTACGGGCGTGGACCTCGGTTCGCGCCCGTTTTTTATAAGAGCTGCGATTGCTGGCTCTCTGTTCACAGAAAATATATGAACAGATGTTCGATACACATACATCTACCTGCGTGTTTTCTGTCGAAAAACTTTGCTACTCCAAAAACTCAATCGCGTCAAGGCTTTTCTTGCCCAACGGTCGGTACCTGATAAACTATTAGGTTGCGATAACTGGCGAAGCTATGCCTCGCCAACCCACCGAGCATTTCCGTGAAGGAGGAAAAACCTGGTGACCTACGCATACACTGCCACTGAGCGCAAGCGCGTCAGCTTCGGGAAAATCCCGGAGGCCATGGAGCTCCCCAACCTTATCTCTGTTCAAAGGGAATCCTTTGAGCGTTTTAAGGACGAGGGCCTTCGTGAGGCGTTCAAGGAATCCAGCCCCATCCAGAGCCAGAACCATGTTCTCGAGGTTACCTTCGGCGAGCATCAGTTCGGCGACCCCGCGCACACCGTCGAGGAGTGCCGCGAGAAGGATATGACCTATCAGGCTCCGCTTCTGACCGACGTCCGTCTCACCAACAAGGAGACCGGCGAGATCAAGGAGCAGCTCGTCTTTATGGGCGACTTCCCCATGATGACCGATCAGGGCACCTTCATCATCAACGGTACCGAGCGTATCGTCGTCTCGCAGCTCGTCCGCTCCCCGGGCGTGTACTACAGCTCCGAGATGGATTCGGGCAAGCAGATCTACAAGGCCCAGATCATCCCGTCCCGCGGTGCCTGGCTTGAGTTTGAGGTCGACAAGCGCGACCAGCTCATGGTCTCCATCGACCGTAAGCGCAAGCAGAGCGCCACGATGTTCCTGCGCGCCCTTGGCATCGCCGTCACCAACGACGACATCATCGAGCTGCTCGGCAACTCCGATGTGATCAAGCGCACCCTGGAGCGCGACACCGCCCTCACCCGCGAGGACGCCCTCATCGAGATCTACCGTCGCCTGCGCCCAGGCGAGCCTCCCACCGTGGACGCTTCCCGCAGCCTGCTCGAGGGCCTGCTCTTTAACCCGCAGCGCTACGATCTGGCCCGCGTCGGTCGTTACAAGGTCAACAAGAAGCTCAACCTCACCACCGAGGAAGAGGTCACGGTGCTCACCGACGAGGATATCGTCGCGACGCTGCGCTACCTGCTGTCCCTCGCTGCCGGCGAGCAGGGCTTCAAGGTCGACGACATCGACCACTTTGGCAACCGCCGTATCCGCACCGTTGGCGAGCTCGTCGCCAACCAATTCCGTATCGGCATGAGCCGTATGGAGCGCGTCGTCCGTGAGCGCATGAGCTCCCAGGACATCGACGAGATAACCCCACAGTCGCTCATCAACATCCGCCCGATCGTGGCCTCCATCAAGGAGTTCTTCGGTTCCTCGCAGCTCTCGCAGTTCATGGACCAGGCGAACCCCCTGACCGGTCTGACCCACAAGCGCCGTCTGTCCGCACTCGGCCCTGGTGGTCTTGCCGGTCACAAGTCCGGCTCCAGCCGCCGCACCAACGTGCCGACGGCCGTCCGCGACGTTCACAACTCGCACTACAGCCGCATGTGCCCGATCGAGACCCCCGAAGGCCCCAACATCGGCCTGATCGGCTCGCTCGCCCTCTACGCCCGCGTCAACGAGTATGGCTTCATCGAGGCCCCGTTCCGTCGCGTCGAGAACGGCGTTGCCACCGACCAGATCGACTGGATGACCGCTGACGAGGAAGAGAAGCACGTTATCGCGCCGGCCAACACGCCGCTCGATCCCAAGACCAACGAGTTCATCACGACCGATGCCGAGGGCAAGCTTGTCCGCCCGCACACCGTGATCGCCCGTACCCGCGACTTCGACGGTTCCTTCGGCGCTCCCGCCGACGTGCCCGTCGAGGACGTCGACTACATGGACGTCTCGCCGCGTCAGATGCTCTCCGTCGCAGCCACGCTGATCCCGTTCCTTGAGCACGACGACGCCAAGCGTACGCTGATGGGCGCTAACATGCAGCGTCAGGCCGTGCCGCTGGTTCACCCCGCCGCTCCCTATGTCGGTACCGGCATGGAGCGTCGCGCCGCTCTGGACTCCGGCGAGGTCACCCTGGCCAAGAACGCCGGCGAGGTTATCTTTGCCGACGCCGCCAAGATTATCGTCAAGCATGCCGGCGGCATGGACGAGTATCATCTGGCCAAGTACCAGCGCTCCAACCAGTCCACCTGCATCAACCACCGTCCGCTCGTGCGCGTCGGTGACACCGTTGAACAGGGCGAGCCTCTGGCCGACGGTCCTTCGACCGATCACGGCGAGCTCGCACTGGGCCAGAACCTCACCGTGGCCTACATGCCGTGGGAAGGCTTTAACTACGAGGACGGTATCGTCGTGTCCGAGCGCCTGGTGGCCGAGGACCTGCTGACGACCATCAACATCACCCGTCACGAGATCGACGCCCGCGACACCAAGCTCGGCCCCGAGGAGATCACCCGCGAGATCCCGAACCTCTCCGAGGACATGCTTGCCAACCTCGACGAGGACGGCATCATCCGCATCGGCGCCGAGGTCGGCCCTGGCGACATCCTGGTCGGCAAGGTCACGCCTAAGGGCGAGAGCGCTCTGACCGCCGAGGAGCGCCTGCTGCGCGCCATCTTCGGTGCCAAGGCCCACGACGTCCGCGATACCTCCCTTAAGATGCCTCACGGCGCTTACGGCCGCGTCATCGATGTCGTCCGCTTTAGCCGCGAGAACGGCGACGACCTGGCCCCCGGCGTCAACGAGCAGGTGCGCGTCTACGTCGCCCAGCGTCGTAAGATCCAGCAGGGTGATAAGATCGCCGGCCGCCACGGCAACAAGGGTGTTATCTGTAACGTTCTGCCGGTCGAGGACATGCCCTACATGGCTGACGGTACCCCGATCGACGTTATCCTCAACCCGCTGGGCGTTCCTTCGCGTATGAACGTCGGCCAGCTGCTCGAGTGCCACCTTGGCTGGGCTGCTGCCTGCGGTTGGGATACCGAGCAGGCCGACTCCGACAAGTACGTCCCCGGTCCGTTCTTCACCGCCACGCCCGTCTTCGACGGCGCCAAGGAGGACGAGATCGCCGAGGTCATCCGTCGTGCCAACAAGAACATGCTCAACAAGGCCACCGCTGCCTTTGGCGATCACATGCGCCCCGAGTTCGTCACCCAGCTTGACGAGCGCGGCAAGACCCGTCTGTTCGACGGCCGCACCGGCGAGGAGTTCCGCGAGCCCATTACCGTGGGTACGTCCTACATCCTCAAGCTCGGCCACATGGTCGACGACAAGATCCACGCCCGTTCGACTGGCCCTTACAGCCTGGTTACCCAGCAGCCTCTGGGCGGCAAGGCCCAGTTCGGCGGCCAGCGCTTCGGCGAGATGGAAGTTTGGGCACTGTACGCTTACGGCGCTTCCAACGTCCTGCAGGAGATCCTGACCGTCAAGTCCGACGATACCGTGGGCCGCGTCAAGACCTACGAGTCCATCGTCAAGGGCGAGAACGTTCCTGTCCCGGGTATCCCCGAGTCCTTCAAGGTTCTCGTCAAGGAGATCCGCTCCCTCGCGCTGGACATCGAGCCCATGCACGATGCCGACGAGGACGCCTCCGCCCCTGTGACCGCCGAGGAGACCTCTGCTCTCGACGACCTGGCTGCGCTCGCCGGCGTTGACACCGACGTCGAGGCCGAGGATGCCGAGACCGCCGAGGCACCCGAGGCTGTCGCCGCCACGACCACTGATAAGGAGTAGTTGACTGTGGCAGATTTCGAAGCTACTGATTTTGACTCGGTAAAGATCTCCCTTGCCTCCGCCGACCAGATCCGTTCCTGGTCGCACGGTGAGGTCAAGAAGCCGGAGACCATCAATTACCGTACCCTCAAGCCCGAGAAGGACGGCCTGTTCTGCGAGAAGATCTTCGGTCCCGCCAAGGACTGGGAGTGCTCCTGCGGCAAGTACAAGGGCATCCGCTTTAAGGGCATCGTCTGCGAGCGCTGCGGCGTCGAGGTCACCTCGGCCAAGGTGCGTCGCGACCGCATGGGCCACATCGAGCTCGCCGCTCCCGTGTCCCACATCTGGTACTTCAAGAGCCCCACGAGCTTCCCGATGAGCCGTATGCTCGACATCAAGTCCAAGGACCTCGAGAAGGTTCTGTACTTTGCCAGCTACATCATCACCGAGGTTGACTACGAGGCTCGCGAGGCCGACGCCGACGACCTGCGCGAGGAGCTCGCCGCCGATCTGGAAGAGATCGATGCCGAGTGCGCCCGCCAGATCGAGTCCCTCAAGGAGCAGGGCGACCCCGAGAACTTTGACGAGTTCTCCGACGAGGAGCCGCTGACCCCCGAGGAGATCGCCTCTGGCATCGTCGATATCGAGGAAGAGTGCAAGGACGAGAAGCAGCTCCGCACGGACGCCTTCAACGCCTTCATGAAGCTCACCGAGCGCGACCTCATCTCCGATGAGCCGCTGTTCCGCGAGATGACCCGTTACTACTCCATGTACTTCAAGGGTGGTATGGGTGCCGAGGCCGTCCGCGACCTGCTCGCTGCCATCGACCTCCCCTCCGAGGCCGAGAAGCTCAAGGCCATCATCGCTGACGAGGATTCTCAGAAGCAGAAGCGCGAGAAGGCCGTCAAGCGCCTCGAGGTCGTTGACGCCTTCCTGAAGGGTGGCAACAGCCCCGCGAACATGATTCTGGACGTCATCCCGGTCATTCCGCCCGATCTGCGCCCGATGGTCCAGCTCGACGGCGGCCGCTTCGCCGCGTCCGACCTCAACGACCTGTACCGTCGCGTGATCAACCGTAACAACCGACTCAAGCGCCTGCTCGACCTGGACGCCCCTGCGATCATCGTGAACAACGAGAAGCGCATGCTCCAGGAGTCCGTGGACGCCCTGTTCGACAACGGCCGTCGTGGTCGCCCGGTCTCTGGCCGTGGCGGTCGCCCGCTCAAGTCGCTCGCCGAGGCCCTCAAGGGCAAGCAGGGTCGTTTCCGCCAGAACCTGCTGGGTAAACGTGTCGACTACTCCGGCCGTTCGGTTATCGTTACCGACCCCAAGCTGCTGCTGCACCAGTGCGGTCTGCCCAAGACCATGGCGCTGGAGCTCTTCAAGCCCTTCGTCATGAAGCGCCTGGTCGAGCTTGGCAAGGTCGAGAACATCAAGGGCGCCAAGCGCGCTATCGACCGCGGTGCCACCTTTGTGTGGGATATCCTCGAAGAGGTCATCGACGGCCGCGTCGTGCTGCTCAACCGCGCACCGACCCTGCACCGTCTGTCTATCCAGGCCTTTGAGCCGGTTCTGGTCGAGGGCAAGGCTATCCACCTGCACCCGCTGGTCTGCTCGCCCTTCAACGCCGACTTCGACGGCGACCAGATGTCTGTCCACGTGCCGCTGTCCAGCCAGGCTCAGGCCGAGGCTCGCGTGCTCATGCTCTCTGCGAACAACCTGCGCTCGCCGGCATCCGGCAAGCCGGTCAACATCCCCTCGCAGGACATGATTATTGGTGTGTACTACCTGACCCAGGTCCGCGACGGTCTGCCGGGCGAGAACCACGTGTTCGCCAGCTTCGACGACGCGCTGCACGCCTATGACTGCCGCTCCGAGGTCGACATGCAGGCCAAGATTCAGGTCCGCGTGTCCGCCGAGAACGCCAACGTCATCAACGAGGACGGCACCCGTATCTTCCGCGTCAAGAACGGCAAGAACGAGTTCGTCGACTACGACGTCACCGGCAACAAGACCGCGCGCTTCGAGACCTCTATCGGCCGCATCATCTTCAACCGCCAGTGCCTGCCCGAAGACTACGAGTTCATGAACTACAAGATGGTCAAGGGCGATGTGGCCAAGCTGGTTGCGGACTGCTGCGATCGTTACCCCGAGGCCAAGGTCGGCCCGATCCTCGACGCCATCAAGTACTCCGGCTTCCACTACGCTACCCGCGCTGGCCTCACCATCTCGGTGTGGGACGCTCTCATCCCTGCCGAGAAGCAGGAGCTGCTCGATCGCGCCCAGGCCAACGTCGACCAGATCAACGAGTACTTCGAGGAGGGCTTCATCAACGAGACGGAGCGGCACATCGAAGTCGTTAACGAGTGGACCGCTTGTACCGATAAGGTTGCAGCGCTCATGCTCGACTTGTTCGACGAGGAGAACCCGCTCTACATGATGGCCGACTCCGGCGCCCGTGGTTCTAAGACCCAGCTGCGTCAGCTCGGCGGCATGCGTGGCCTGATGGCAGACATGTCCGGCGAGACGATCGACCTTCCCATTAAGGCGAACTTCCGCGAGGGCCTGCTGCCGCTCGAGTACTTCATTTCGACCTACGGCGCCCGTAAGGGCCTGGTCGATACCGCATCCCACACCTCGGACTCTGGTTACCTGACCCGTCGTCTGGTCGACGTGGCCCAGGACGTCATCGTCCGCGAGGAGGACTGCGGTACGCACGAGGGCGTCACCTACAACCTCATCATCCCCGGCACCACCGACCTCAACACCGACCTCGTCGGCCGTTGCTTCATTGAGGACGTCGTGGCTCCCGATGGCACCGTGCTCTTTGAGCAGGACGGCTACATCGAGAAGGTCGCTGACATCCAGAAGATGGTCGATGCCGGCCTTAAGAAGGTCAAGCTTCGCGCGCTGCTCACCTGCCGCTCCAAGTACGGCGTGTGCCAGAAGTGCTACGGCTGGGATCTTTCCACCCGTCGTCCGGTCGCCATCGGTACCGCGGTCGGCATTATTGCCGCCCAGTCCATCGGCGAGCCCGGTACGCAGCTTACGATGCGTACCATTCACTCCGGCGGCGTCGCTGGCGTCGACGATATTACGCAGGGTCTGCCTACGGTCAGCCGTATGTTCGATATCGTCGGCAACGTCAACGAGAAGATCCTGGGTCGCGAGGCCGAGCTGGCTCCGTACTCCGGCCACCTCTCGATTAAGCCCGAGAAGTCCGAGTACGTGCTGACGCTCACCGACTCCGAGGATCACACCCGTGTCCTCGACGAGCGTCGCGTCCCCGCTTCGGTGCGCTTCATGCCCGAGATCGAGGACGGCTGCGAGGTTCGCGCCGGCGACCAGATCACCAAGGGCTTCGTTAACTTCCGCAACCTGCGCAAGCTGACCGACATCGAGTCGACGATGCACACCTTCGTCGAGAGCGTCAAGGACGTCTACACCAGCCAAGGCGTCGACCTGAACGACAAGCACATCGAGGTGCTCGCACGTCAGATGCTGCGTCGCGTTCAGATCACCAACCCCGGCGACTCCAAGTACCTGCTTGGTCAGTACGTCGACCGCTACGAGTTTGCCGACGAGGTCGAGCGCGTTGCCCGTCTGGGCGGTCAGGCTCCCGTGGCCGAGCCCGTCATCCTGGGTACGCTCAAGGTCGCGTCCAACATCGACTCCTGGCTGTCGAGCGCTTCGTTCATCCGTACCGCTGGCGTCCTTACCGAGGCTGCCATCGAGGGCAAGGTCGACCACCTGCTCGACCTTAAGTCCAACGTCATCGTCGGTAAGAAGATCCCGGCTGGTACCGGCCTCAAGCCGTACGCCAACGCCAAGCTGACGTATCGCACGGCCGACGGCTACGTGGACATCGACGACCCGGCTTCGCCCAACGCCAAGTCGCTGCCCGAGTGGGCTCCTGTGGAGCTCAAGGACCTGGACGAGCAGCTCCCGCAGCAGCTCGACTGGGCCGGCTACGACGAGTTCGGTGGTGCTGACGGTTCGTTCACCCGCAACGGCCACACCATCTCCGCCGAGAAGGCTCGTCTGTACCTGTTCGACGACCTGGGCGTGTCGCAGCGCTGGACCAACAAGTTCAGCGAGGTTGGCATCGAGACGGTCGGCGACCTGGTTGGCAAGTCCGAGGAGGATCTGCTGCGCATCGATGGCATCGGCGCCAAGGCGATCGAGGAGCTCCGTGACGGCCTGGAGGCCCACGATCTGCTCTACATCCTCGAGAACAACGACGACGTTGCCGACGAGGAAGACCTCTCGCAGCTGCTGCAGATGGTCTTTAGCCCCGACGGTCCGGACGATATCCTGCTGGGTACCTCCGCTCCGACGCATCACGCCGACGCCGACGAGGAGCTCCTGGGCGCCCCGATCGACGACAAGAAGGCTCCCGCCAACGGCGCGATCAACGAGGACATGGCTTCCCTCGACGAGCTGCTCAACCAGCTCGTGGACACCGACGACGCCGAAGAGGCCAAGGACAACGACGAGGAGTAACTAGTTCCGCCGTTCTAACGAACGGCGGCGACCTCCGTCGCTGCGCGGCCCCCAGAGCTACAATCTGTCATTCAAAAGGCAGGGCATGACCAAAAGGTCAATGCCCTGCCTTTTTCATGCCACCTTGTACGCTCTGGGGGCCGCTCGCTTGCGTATGCTCAACCTGTTGCGTTCCGTTGATCCCTTGCCAAAAAAGGGACAGGTTTATTTTGGTAGGTTTTTCCTGCTTGAATTTGAAACATTTCGTCCGGTCAGAGCGTATCTATGGTGAGGGCCTCATCGAGAACTATTAACGTCACCGGGAGGTGATTATGGAAGAACAAGCATTTAGACAGGCGGTCGAAGACCACCGGGATGTCGTGTTTCGGATCGCGTTGACGTACCTGCGTGATCGCGCCGACGCCGACGATGTCGCTCAAGACGTCTTTCTGAAGTTACTCAAAAGCGATGCGCAATTTGAAAGCTGGGAACATCTTCGTCGATGGCTTATCCGGGTCACGATCAATGAATGCAAATCTCTCTTTCGAAAGCCGTGGAGACGCGTGGAGGATATTGAGAACCTGGCCGATTCGCTTTCGATGGCGCAGGACGAGACCAAGGCCGTCCTGTCGGACGTCATGCGGCTTCCAGAACGATTTCGTATCCCCATCGTGCTCTATTACTATCTGGGCTTCTCGACTTCAGAGATTGCCGAGTTGTTGCACGTACCAGCCGCGACCGTTCGAACGCGTTTAGCTCGCGGCAGATCGAAACTCAAGTTCATCCTAGAGGAGGGCGACCGTGAAATCCAACCAAATCAAGCAGGCCTTCGAGTCCGTCCAAGCCGATAGCGATCTTGCTGACCGTGTTCTTTATGCCGCTGCTGGTGAGCCGCTTCGCCGAAAGGGTCACGCGAAGCCTCTGTATGTTGCTGTGATCGGATGCCTTGCCGGGGTGTTGGCGACCGGAGGGGTCGCCTACGCCGTTGTCAATTCCAGTTATTTTGCCTCTGCCTGGGGAAACCATGGCAACGGAGAGTCCGTTACCTGGACTCAAGGTGGCTCGTCGGGGACTAAATATACCTACACCAGAGAGTTTGGTGATGGTATCGCGCCCCAAAGCTTGGAGGGTTCAGTACAGAAGGTCAATCTGTCCGTCGAGGGCAACGGCTATACACTCGACATTCATGATATGGCTATCGACCAAAACGGCTGCGGTGCTGTGACGTTTACGCTGTCCAATCCAAATGGTGTTAACTACTACAAGCCGGCAGCAGAGACAGGCGAACTTGTTCTCTATGGTGAAGAAGAACAAGGCATCGGTACACCCAGCATGAACTTCGGCGAGGAATGGGCTGACACACGCTGCACCATTGATAAGGACACATCAAGCGATACTGTCATTAATGGCACGATGTACTTTGCTTCTATGGATCGCGAGCGAGGTTTTCAACATGCGGTCACCTGGAATATCTCGTGGACCGAGGGCGAAGGAGAGGATGCGAAGCCGTTCGAGGCATCGACGCCCGAGTTTAGCGTTGGAGCGTACGTCGATACTAAGGAACTCCGCTCCGATGACTCGCCTCTCGAGATCAGCCCGTTTTCCATCCAGACGCACATCGATGATCTGGGCATTGACGCAGTCACGAAGAAGTTGACGGTTACCTACAAGGATGGATCGGAGCAGATTATCGAAGATGACGACGCAGGGGCGTACAATTTCTATGTTTCGATGGCGCGCAATAGCGGAGAGAACATTTGGGTGCCAACGAAGTTGATTGATGTCGACCAAGTGGTCTCAGTAACCCTTGAGGGCACGAGGTACACATCAACAGGAGAGACCGAAACAGAAGTACCCTTTACCATCGTCTATTCGTAAGGTCTGGGCCGCTTCCCAAGAGGGGAAGCGGCCTATTTTGCGTTACATGGACGGCTGGAATGGGCACTTGCGCACAGGCGGGGATTCCTTTTATGGAGGCTTTGCGGAAATATAGCTATTTTGGGATACGCCCGGCGGCGTGGTCTGTTGACGGCACAGCTAACGCCACGTATCCTATCGAACTGCGTGTTTCGTAGGGGGATGCTGACCCCTCGATTCAAGCCGTTGCACTTTACAGAAAGCTGGAATCATTCGAGAAGGAGTACGCTTTGCCTACTATTAACCAGCTGGTTCGCCAGGGCCGTCGTTCCGTGCCCAAGAAGTCCAAGAACGCTGCTCTGCAGCACAACTCCCAGAAGCGCGGCGTGTGCACTCGCGTCTTCACCACGAGCCCCAAGAAGCCGAACTCGGCTCTTCGTAAGGTTGCCCGTGTTCGCCTTGTCAACGGCATCGAAGTTACTGCTTACATCCCGGGTGAGGGCCACAACCTGCAGGAGCACTCCATCGTGCTTGTCCGCGGCGGTCGTGTCCGTGACCTCCCTGGTGTCCGTTATCACGTCATCCGTGGCGCCTACGACGCTGCTCCGGTCCAGAACCGTATGCAGGCCCGTTCCAAGTACGGTGCTAAGCGCCCCAAGGCTAAATAAGCCAGATAACGTTTTGATACTTTCGCCGTGTGCCGTCTTGAGCGCCGCACGGTAGACACTTAAGGAGATTTCACATGCCGCGTCGTGCAGCAGCTAATCGTCGTGAGGTTCAGCCTGACGCCGTTTACAACAACCGCCTGGTGACTCAGCTCATCAACAAGGTCCTTCTTGACGGTAAGAAGGCCACCGCTGAGCGCATCGTTTACACCGCTTTCGAGATCGTTGCCGAGAAGTCCGAGGGTGGCGACGCTCTCGCTACCTTCAAGAAGGCCATGGACAACGTCAAGCCCACGCTCGAGGTTAAGCCCAAGCGTGTCGGTGGCGCTACCTATCAGGTCCCGATGGAGGTCAACTCCCGTCGTTCCACCGCTCTGGGCATCCGCTGGATCGTCAACTTCTCCCGCGCTCGCAAGGAGAAGACCATGGCCGAGCGTCTCGCCAACGAGATCCTCGACGCTTCCAACGGCCTGGGCGCTTCCGTCAAGAAGCGTGAGGACGTCTTCAAGATGGCCGAGGCCAACCGCGCGTTCTCTCACTATCGTTGGTAAGTTAAGGTAAGGAACTAACATGGCTAAGCCTAAGTACAAGCTTTCCGATACCCGTAACATCGGCATCATGGCCCACATCGATGCCGGTAAGACCACCACGACCGAGCGTATTCTTTACTACACCGGTAAGACCCACAAGATCGGTGAGGTCCATGAGGGCGCTGCCACCATGGACTGGATGGTTCAGGAGCAGGAGCGCGGCGTAACCATTACCTCCGCTGCCACCACGTGCTTCTGGAACAAGGACGGTAAGGACTACCGCATCCAGATCATCGACACCCCGGGCCACGTTGACTTCACCGCCGAGGTCGAGCGCTGCCTGCGCGTCCTCGATGGCGCTGTCGCCGTCTTCGACGCCGTTGCCGGCGTTCAGCCCCAGTCTGAGACCGTTTGGCGTCAGGCTTCTACCTTCAACGTCCCCCGCATCGCCTTCATCAACAAGTATGACCGCGTGGGCGCTGACTTCTTCAACGCTATCGAGACCATGAAGGATCGTCTCGACGCCAACGCCGTGGCCGCTCAGGTCCCGATGGGCGCCGAGGACAACTTCTGGGGCGTCATCGACCTCGTCACCATGACCGCATGGGACTTCAAGGCCGACGACAAGGGCATGACCTACCCCGAGCCGATGGACGAGATCCCGGCTGAGTTCGCCGACATCGCTGCCACCAAGCGTGAGGAGCTCCTCGACGCTGCTGCCAGCTTTGATGACGAGCTCATGGAGAAGATCCTCATGGAGGAGGACTTCACCGTCGAGGAGCTCAAGGCTGCTCTGCGCAAGGGCGTTCTGGCCAACGAGCTCAACCTCGTCTTCGTGGGCTCCGCCTACAAGAACAAGGGCGTCCAGGAGCTGCTCGACGCTGTCGTTGACTACCTGCCCAGCCCGCTCGACGTCGAGGCCGTCACCGGTACCGATCCGGACACCGGCGAGGAGATCGAGCGTCATCCTTCCTTCGACGAGCCCTTCTCCGGCCTGGTCTTCAAGATCATGACCGACCCGTTCGTCGGTAAGCTCACCTACGTCCGCGTTTACTCCGGCCGTGCCGAGTCCGGCTCCTACGTTGTCAACGCTTCCAACGGTCAGCGCGAGCGCCTCGGCCGCATCCTCGAGATGAACGCCGCCGAGCGTATCGACCGTGACGACGCTGCCGCCGGCGACATCGTCGCTTGCGTCGGCTTTAAGAACTCCACCACCGGTGACACCCTGTGCGCCGAGGGCAAGGAGATCGTTCTCGAGAAGATCGAGTTCGCCAAGCCCGTTATCGACGTTGCCATCGAGCCCAAGACCAAGGCCGAGCAGGACAAGATGTCCCTGGCCCTGACCAAGCTCGCCGAGGAGGACCCGACCTTCCAGGTGTCCACCAACCACGAGACTGGCCAGACCATCATCGCCGGCATGGGCGAACTGCACCTCGAGATCATCGTCGACCGTCTGCTCCGTGAGTTCAAGGTTGACGCTAACGTTGGTAAGCCCCAGGTTGCCTACCGCGAGACCGCTGGTCACGACGTCGAAAAGGCTGAGGGCAAGTTCGTCCGTCAGTCCGGTGGTCGCGGTCAGTACGGCCACGCCGTCATCAAGCTCGAGAAGATGGAGGAGGGCTTCGGCTACGAGTTCGTCAACGCTATCGTCGGCGGCGTCGTGCCCAAGGAGTACATCCCGTCCATCGACAAGGGCATTCAGGAGGCCCTGAACACCGGTGTTATCGCCGGCTTCCCGGTCCTCGACGTCAAGGTCACCCTGTTCGACGGTTCTTACCACGAGGTCGACTCCTCCGAGGCCGCCTTCAAGATCGCCGGTTCCATGGCTATCAAGGACGCTCTCAAGAAGTCCGATCCGCAGCTGCTCGAGCCGATCATGGCTGTCGAGGTCGAGACCCCCGAGCAGTACATGGGCGACGTTATGGGCAACCTCTCCGGTCGCCGCGGTAAGATCGAGGGCATGGAGGATCGCAAGAACAGCAAGCTCATCCGTGCCAAGGTGCCGCTGGGCGAGATGTTCGGTTACGCTACCGACCTTCGCTCCCAGACCCAGGGCCGTGCATCCTACACGATGCAGTTCGACTCTTATGAGCCCGCGCCCAAGTCCATCGTGGACGAGGTCATGAGCAAGAACGCCTAAGTTCGAGCTCCCTGTTACGTAATCCTGCGAGAACATCTCTCGCACTCTTTGGAGGTTTAAGTTGGCTACCCAGAAGATCCGCATTCGCCTCAAGGGCTATGATCACGAGGTCGTCGATCAGTCCGCGAAGCTCATCGTCGAGACCGCTCAGAAGACCGGCGCTCGCGTTTCCGGTCCTGTCCCCCTGCCCACCGAGCGCAACCTGTACACGGTTATCCGCTCGCCGCACACGAACAAGGACTCCCGTGAGCAGTTCGAGATGCGCACCCACAAGCGCCTCATCGACATCCTCGACCCCACCTCGGGCACCGTTGATTCGCTCATGCGTCTCGACCTCCCCGCTGGCGTCGACATCGACATCAAGCTCTAAGCGATACCGCTCATAGCTTACAGAGCCCCGCTGCCATTACGGTAGCGGGGCTCTTTTGTTTTGAATGATGGCTTTGGGGGTCCGGTGATGCAGCCGGATGGGTGGCTGTGGCGCCTTATGTGCCCATGGGTCGCAGCGATGCCTCCTCAAAATGGAAGGATCGCAAGCCGTCTTCCGTCTCGACACACGCGCGACCAAAGTCATCGACGGTTTGAAAGATGCCTCGCGCCAGTTCGTCTCCAGCGGGGGAGCGGGCGATAACGTGCTCTCCAATCCAATTGAGGTGAGCGATATATTCGTCGTGGACGGGCGCGAGCGGACCGGCGTCTTTTTCATTGGCGTTGAGGCGCTCTGCCCAGGCATCTACAGCGTCTATAACTGCGTGATAGACCTCATCGAGGAGCATGTCGACGGCAGGAACGTTCTCGTTAAGGTCCGAGAGACCGATTGCCGGTAAGCCGCCATCGGGCACCTCTTGGGGCGCATAGTTCACATTGACGCCAATGCCGCATACGGCGAAGGGCATGCCTTTGTTGTCGCGTGCCGCCTCGACCAAAATGCCACCGAGCTTATGTCCTCGCGCGACGAGGTCGTTGGGCCATTTGAGGCCGATCTCGTTCGCAAGACCTTGCGCCCCGAGCGCTTCGAGCACCGCTAGGCCGCTGACGGCAGCAAGACCAGAGTACTTGGCGGCATTAACATGTGGACGTAGGACAATCGAAAGCAACAGGTTGCCGGCGGTTGAGTCCCACTTGTGGCCGCGTCGGCCGCGTCCTGCCGTCTGAGCCCGGGCGGCAAGTCCCGTGCCGTGCGGCGCACCCTGTTTTCCAGCCTCGAGCAGGTCATCGTTGGTCGATCCGGTTACGTCGACTATCGTTAATTGGGCATCCATAGCGGCTGCTACCTCCTTAATGAATAAGTGAATGACGCAATGGTGTCGAGAGATAGACACAATGTGAAGCCTTTGTCGCATTTGGACAATTTGATGTTAACACGTCAACAAAGCGCAGAATGCGCTATCCTCTCTTGGTCGATGTAAACACATCAACAACTCAAAGGAGGTGAGCGATGGGTTTCACGATACTGGGAACGGGCTCGGCACTTCCTGAGCGCAGCGTTTCCAACGACGAGCTGTCCGAGTTCCTGGACACCTCGGATGAGTGGATTTTTACCCGCACGGGGATCAAGAGCCGCCATGTGTGCACTGCCGAGTCACTCGACGACCTTGCCGTGGCAGCGAGCGAGCAAGCGCTCCAGACGTCCGGAATCGATGCAAGCCAGCTGGATCTTATCGTCTGTTCGACGACGACGGGCGATCATCTCGTCCCCGCCGAAGCGTGCGCCGTTGCTGAGCGCCTGGGTGCCGCATGTCCTGCCTTCGACGTTTCGGCGGCTTGTGCCGGCTTTGTATTTGCGCTCGATGTCGTCGAGGGCTATATCGCCCGCGGTCGCGCCAAACACGTGCTGGTCGTTGCCGCCGAGCAGATGACGCGCGCGCTCGATTGGACCGACCGTGCCACGTGCGTGCTTTTTGGCGATGGCGCGGGTGCTGCGGTCATAGAGGCTGGGGGAGAGAATCCCCTTGCCGTTGAGCTTTCGACGTCGCCTGACGTCGAAACACTGCGCGTCCCCGGATTGACGGGCTTCTCGCCGTATAAGACGGCGCAGGACCGCGAAAGCGTGCTTTCCATGAACGGCCGTCGCGTCTTCAAGTTTGGTGTCAATGCCATCTGCGACACGGTCAACAAGCTCGCCTGCGACGCGAGTATCGCGGTCGAGGACATCGACCACTTTGTATTCCATCAGGCTAACGAACGAATCTTGAGCCAGGCGGTCAAGCGCTTAGGTGTGCCGGACGACCGTGTGGTCCGAACGTTGCGTGAAACCGGCAACATCTCGAGCGCCTGCATTCCCTTTGCGCTTGACCGGCTGGCACGTACCGACGCACTGAATGCGGGCGACACCATCGCCCTCGTTGGATTTGGCGCCGGCCTGGATATAGGTGGCTATTTGCTTCGTTGGAAGTAGTCGCACATAGGAAATAAAAACGCCCCTAGGGCACAAACAAAGGAGAACTACCATGGCAGATCAGAAGACCTTCGAGCGCGTTTGCGACGTTATCCGCGAGACCGCCGGCCTTGACGACGTCGAGATGAAGCCCGAGTCCACGCTCGAGGAGATCGGCCTCGACAGTCTGGGTACCGTCGAGATTCTCGTGGCCGTCGAGGACGAGTTCGATATTCAGCTCGATACCGAGGAGAACCCTAAGACGGTCGGCGAGTTCGTCGATACGGTTGAGGCGGCATTGGAGAAGTAGAGATGCTCAAGACTCCTCTCTGCGAGCTGCTCGGCATCGAAAAGCCCGTGTTCCAGGGCGGCATGGCCTGGATTGCCGATGCCTCGCTGGCGTCTGCCGTGTCCGAGGCAGGCGGCTTAGGGATTATCGCGGCCATGAATGCCGACGCAAACTGGTTGCGCGATCAGATTCACGAGCTGCGCACCAAGACGGATAAGCCCTTTGGCGTCAACGTCATGCTCATGAGCCCGTTTGCCGACGAGGTCGCGCAGGTTGTGATTGACGAGCGAGTGCCGGTCGTCGTGACAGGCGCCGGCAATCCCGCCAAGTACATGAAGGCGTGGAACGAGGCGGGCATCAAGGTCATCCCGGTCGTTGCCTCGGTGGCGCTGGCGCGCCTCGTGGCGCGTCGTGGAGCCACGGCGGTTGTTGCCGAGGGCACCGAATCGGGCGGCCATATTGGCGAGACCTCGACGATGGCGCTGGTGCCGCAGGTCGTCGATGCGGTCGACATTCCCGTCGTGGCCGCCGGCGGTATTGCCGACGGCCGCGGCGTGGCGGCCGCCTTTATGCTGGGTGCCGCCGGCGTGCAGGTGGGTACGCGCTTTCTGGTCGCAAATGAGTGCACCGTCTCGGAGCAGTACAAGGAGATGGTCCTGAAGGCCAACGACACTTCGACGCGTGCGACCGGTCGCTCGACGGGACATCCGGTGCGCGCCCTCAAGAGCCCCTTCACCAACGCCTATGCCAAGAGCGAGGCGGCTGGCGTAAGTGTCGAGGAACTCGGGGCCATGGGCACGGGCGCCCTTCGCAAGGCCGCCAAGGACGGCAACTACGAAGAGGGTTCGTTTTTGTGTGGACAGATTGCCGGCATGGTTAGTGAGCGCCAGAGCGCACGTGAAATCGTTGACGATCTGGTCGATGGCGCCGAGCGCGTCCTGAAGGGTGCGTCCGCATGGGTAGCGTAGCGTTTCTGTTTGCCGGCCAGGGTGCCCAACACCCCGCGATGGGCGTCGACCTGATCGAGGCATCGCCGGCGGCTGCTGAGGTGTTTGCAATCGCCGATGAGGTGCGTCCGGGGACCAGTGAGCAGTGCCGGAGCGCCTCCAAGGAGGAGCTCTCGCAGACCGAGAACACGCAGCCGTGCGTGTTCGTTCACGACCTGGCAGCGGCTATCGCTCTGCGTGAGCGCGGCGTGGTGCCTGCCGCCTGTGCGGGATTCTCGCTGGGCGAGGTCGCCGCGCTCACCTTTGCGGGGGCATTCGATACGCGAGCGGGCTTTGAGCTCGTGTGCGAGCGCGCGGCGCTGATGGCCGCGGCTGCCGAGCGCCATCCGGGCGGCATGCGCGCCGTCATCAAGCTCGATGCGGTGCAAGTCGAGGGCCTGGCAAAACAGGCCGGCGAGGACTGCTGGCCGGTCAACTACAACAGCCCCCAGCAGACGGTTGTGGCCGGAGCGCCCGATGCGTTGCAGACCCTCGACGCCCTGGTAAAAGAGGCTGGTGGCCGGGCCATGAGGGTCGCGGTGTCGGGTGCATTCCATAGCCCCTATATGGCCGAGGCGACTGAGGGGCTGGCGACGTATATCCAAGCCGGCCACGCGCCGTCTCCGCTGCTGATTCCGGTCATGGCAAACATGACGGCGGCGCCCTATCCGGCGGACCCGCGAGCGGCATCAGATGTCTTGGTCAACCAGGTGAGTCATGCCGTTCGCTGGGTCGACACGCTGCATACTCTGCAGGATCAGGGGATCGACACGTTTATTGAGGTCGGCCCCGGCAAAACGCTGTCGGGCCTGGTCAAGCGTACGCTGAGCGACGTTCGCGTGTATTCGTGCGAAACGGCCGAGCAGGTCGCAGCTATTGCCGACGAGCTCGCATAGTCCACAGGGCTGTAACCCGAAAGGAATGACATGGGCAACTTGAACAACGGCGCGCTCGAGCGCAACGACTCACGTCGCGTGGTGCTGGTTACGGGCGGCTCGCGCGGTATCGGCCGCGCCTGCGCTGTCGGTCTGGCGGAGGACGGCTTTGATATCGCCGTCGTCTATGCCGGCAGCGTCGATGCGGCGCGCGAGACGTGCGAAGCCTGCGAGGCGGCTGGCGCCGCGGCACGCGCATATCAATGCGACGTGGCCGACCCCGCTGCCGTCAACGCGTGCGTGGAAGCGGTCCTCAACGACTTTGGCTCCATTTGGGCGCTCGTCAACAACGCCGGCATAACGCGCGACGGTCTGCTCATGCGTATGGGCGACGATGCCTTCGACCGCGTGCTCGATGTCAATCTCAAGGGCACGTTCAATATGACGCGCGCGCTCACCAAGACCTTTATGCGCCAGCGCGGCGGTTGCGTCATCAACATGAGTTCGGTCGTGGGCCTGATGGGCAATGCCGGGCAGGCCAACTACGCTGCCTCCAAGGCGGGCGTCATCGGCCTGACCAAGGCGGTAGCGCGCGAGCTTGCACCCCGCGGCGTACGAGTGAACGCGGTCGCCCCGGGGTTTGTCGAGACGGATATGACGTCAAAGCTCTCGGAGAAGGTTCGCGCGGCAACCGAGGAGCAGATTCCCCTAAAGCGCATGGCGCGCCCCGAGGAAGTGGCCGGCGTGGTGCGCTTTTTGGCGAGCGATGCGGCTGCCTACATTACGGGCGAGGTCGTACGCGTTGACGGCGGAATGGCGATGTAGAAATCAGGGCCGAAGAACGGCTTGGATGAGGAGACCATGATGGAACAGAGAGTTGCAATTACCGGCATAGGTGCCGTATCGCCGCTCGGTAACACCGCGCTTGCCACCTGGGCGGCCATGTGCGCTGGCACGTGCGGCATCGGCCCGATCACGCACTTCGATACCGATGCGTTTGCCGTCAAGGTGGCGGCCGAGGTCAAGGGCTTTGACGGCAACGATTACTTTGGCAAGCGTGACGCCAGGCATCTCGACCCCTGCGTTCAGTTTGCGATGGCGGCTTCGGACGAGGCCATGCACGATGCGGGCTTTGATGTCGAAGGCGCCATCGATCGAGAGCGCCTGGGCGTCTACGTGGGCTCGGGTGTGGGCGGCATGCAGACACTCGTCGACAACGTCCACGCGATCGCCGATCGGGGGCCTCGTCGCGCATCGCCTTACATGATCGCGATGATGATTCCCAACATGGCTTCGGGCAACATCGCGATTCGCCATAAGGCAAAGGGCCCGACCCTACCCGTCGTGACTGCCTGCGCGACTTCTGCCCATGCGGTGGGTGAGGCGTTCCGCGCCATCAAGCACGGCTATGCCGACGCGATCCTCGCGGGCGGCGCCGAGGCCGCAATTATCCCCGATGCCGTTGCGGGCTTTACGTCCTGCCGCGCATTGACCACCAACCCCGATCCCGCGACGGCCTGCCGTCCGTTCGATGCAGACCGCGACGGCTTTGTGATGGGCGAGGGCGCCTGCGTGCTCGTGCTCGAGAGCATGGAACATGCGCAGGCGCGCAGTGCGCACATTTATGCCGAGGTCGTGGGCTACGGCAACACCGATGATGCCTATCACATCACGAGTCCCGATCCCGAGGCTGCCGGCATTGCCCGCGCGATATCGCTGGCGGTGGTCGAGGGCGACGTCAAGCCTTCCGAGGGCCTCTACATCAATGCCCACGGCACCTCGACCAAGCTCAACGATTCCTCCGAGACGGCGGGCATTAAGCGGGCGCTCGGCGAGGACGCGGCGCGCGCCGCACATGTCTCGTCGACCAAGTCGATGACGGGGCACATGATCGGTGCCACGGGGGCCATCGAGGTCATGGCCTGTGCCATGGCGCTCGAGCAGGGCGTGGTGCCCCCGACCATTAACTACCGCACGCCCGATCCCGCCTGCGATCTTGATTACACGCCTATTCGAGCGGTTCGCGCCGACCTTACCTGGGCGCTTTCGACCAACCTGGGCTTTGGCGGGCACAACGCCGCCATCGCGCTGCGTAGATATACGAGGAGCTAGAGCATGGATTCCAAAAGACTTGCCGAGATAGCCGATGTGATGGAGGACCGCGGCCTTACGCGCGTACGTGTTGAGGAGCCCGATGGCACCGCGGTCGAACTCGAGCGCGCGAGTGCCGCGCAGCCGGTTGCCGTGCCCATGCCTATGCCGGGTGCCGTGGCCGCTCCGGCGGTGGCTCCTGTCGCCATGCCTGCCGCCGCGCCGGAGCCCGCCGCGCAGGGGCCTGCCGCCGCGCCGGAGCCCAAGGGCACCGAGGTGACTGCTCCCATGGTGGGCGTCTTCTATGCTGCCCCTGCGCCGGGCGACGAGCCGTTTGTGCGCGTGGGCTCCAAGGTCAAGGCCGGCGAGACCCTTTGCATCATCGAGGCCATGAAGGTTCTCAACGAGGTGACGGCCGAGGCAGACGGCGAGGTGCTCGAGATCTGCGTGGCCGATGGCGACCTCGTGGAGTTTGGCAGCTGCCTCATGAGGATCGGATAGGTGATATCCATGAACAAAGAAGAGCTCAAGAAGCTGTTACCGCATCGCGAGCCGATGCTTTTGCTCGACGAAGCCGAGCTGGTGGGCGACGAGGCCCACGGCAAGATCACGATTACAGGCGACGAGTACTTTTTGCAGGGACATTTTCCGGGAAACCCGGTCGTCCCCGGCGTGATTCAGTGCGAGATGCTCGCCCAGAACTGCTGCGTGCTGCTGATGGGCGATGAGGAGGCGCGCGGCGCGACGCCGTTCTATACGAGCCTCGATAAGGTGCGCTTTAAGCGTCCGGTGCGCCCGGGCGACACGGTTGATCTGGTGTGCACCATCACGCGTGCGCGCGGGCCGTTCCGCTTTGCGACGGGTACTGCGAGCGTCAACGGTGAGGTTTGCTGCCGCGCCGATATGTCCTTTGCACTCATGCACGAAAGTTAAGGAAGGCTTCATGTTCGACAAAGTGCTCATTGCCAACCGTGGCGAAGTCGCGGTCCGTGTTATCCGCGCGTGCCGCGATATGGGCATCAAGACCGTCGCCGTCTATTCCACGGCCGATGCGGACGCGCTGCACGTGCAGCTTGCCGACGAGGCATATTGCATCGGTGGCCCGCGTCTTGCCGAGAGCTACCTCAACGACGATGCCGTGCTCACCTGTGCCGTAAAGTCGGGAGCTAAGGCAATTCATCCCGGCTATGGCTTTTTCTCCGAGAAGGCGAGCTTCGTGCGCGACTGCGACAAGTTCGGTCTGGCGTTTGTCGGTCCTTCGGCCGAGGTGATCGACAGCATGGGCGACAAGGACGCCGCACGCCGAACGGCCGCTGCTGCGGGCGTGCCCATCGTGCCGGGCTGCGATTTGCTCAAAAGCCCCGAGGAAGCAACGGCCGAGGCCGAGCGCATCGGCTGCCCCGTGCTTATTAAGGCGCGCGCGGGCGGCGGCGGTCGCGGTATTCGCAAGGTCGAGCGCGTGGAAGATGCGGCAAAGGCGTTCATCGAGGCGCGTGCCGAGGGTGAGGCCGTTTTTGGCGACGGCGAGTGCTACATGGAGAAGTTCGTTGCGCCGGCGCATCACGTTGAGGTACAGATTATGGCCGATAAGCAGGGCCATGTGTTTTCGCTCGGCGAGCGCGAGTGCTCGGTGCAGCGCCGCAACCAAAAGCTGATCGAGGAGAGCCCCGCGCCGTGCCTCGACGGACGCGATGATATTCGCGCGCGCATGCACAAGGCCGCGCGCGACCTGGCTCGTGCCGTTGGCTATGAGGGCGCTGGCACCATCGAGTTTTTGTACTCAGATGACGGCAATTTCTACTTTATGGAAATGAACACGCGCTTGCAGGTGGAGCATCCGGTTACGGAGTTTGTGACCGATACCGACCTGGTTAAGTGGCAGCTGCGCGTGGCTGCCGGCCAGCCTCTGCCCTTTGAGCAGGAGGACGTACCGGTCCGCAACCACGCCATGGAGTGCCGCATCAATGCCGAAACGCCGGACTTTCTACCGTCATGTGGAACGGTCACCGCGTTGCGTGTGCCGGGTGGTCCGCGCGTGCGCTGGGATTCCGCCATGTTTACCGGAGCGAAAGTTCCGCCGTACTACGACTCCATGCTCGGCAAGCTCATCGTGTGCGCGCCCACGCGTGACGGTGCCATTCGCAAGATGCGCTCGGCCCTGGGCGAGCTCGTGATTGAGGGCGTGAGCGAAAATAGCGAGCTTCAGCTCGACGTGCTGGCAAACGACGAGTTTTTGTCGGGCATGTATCACACCGATCTGATGGGGCATCTCTATGCTGATGAATAGAAAAGCGAAGACGGTCAATGTCCTTGAGGGGCCGATAACCGAGTCGTGCGCCGAGTTCCCCGCGCGCCACGTGTTTGTCAAATGCCCGGAGTGCCGCCGTGTGATCGATGAGGCGCGCCTGCACGACAACCTCGAGGTCTGCCCTCGTTGCGGCAAACACTTTCGCGTGAGCGGTCGCGCGCGCATGCGCATGACGGTCGACGCGGGTACCTTTGAGGAATGGGATGCCAATCTGGCGTCGAAGGACTTCCTCTCGTTTCCCGGTTATGCCGACAAGCTTAAGAGCGTGAGCGAGCGTTCGGGCGAGCGCGATGCCGTTGTGTGCGGCAGGGGCAAAATCTGCGGCTGCGATACCGCGCTCTTCTTTATGGATGCCAACTTTATGATGGGCTCAATGGGCTCCGTGGTGGGCGAGAAGATCTGTCGTGTCTTTGAGCGCGCGGCCGAGTTGGGGCTGCCGGTCGTTGGCTTTACCGTATCGGGCGGCGCCCGCATGCAGGAGGGCGTGACCTCGCTCATGCAGATGGCCAAGATTTCTGCAGCGGTTAGGCGCCACAGCGAGGCGGGCGGCCTGTATATCACGGTGCTCACCGATCCCACGACCGGAGGTGTAACCGCGAGCTTTGCCATGGAGGGCGACATTATCCTGGCCGAGCCCGATGCCCTGACGGCATTTGCCGGCCCGCGCGTGATCGAGCAGAACATGCACAAGCGTCTGCCCAAGGGATTCCAGCGTTCCGAGTTTTTGCTGGAGCACGGCTTTTGCGATGCCGTTGTTCCGCGTGGTGAGATTGCGCTCACGGTAGGCGAGCTGCTGGCGCTGCACGAAGGGCACGCGCCCGGCCTGGGGGCACCGCATGAGATCGTGCATACGGGTCGTCGCGACAAAAAGCTGGGACACTTGTTTAAGCGCTCGGCCGCACCAAAAAGCGCGCTCGAAATCGTCAAACAGACTCGCTCGGCGAACCGCGCCACGGCAGGCGAGATGATCTCGTTGGGTCTCGACGGATTCGTAGAGCTGCACGGCGACCGCTACTTTGGCGACGACGCCGCTGTGGTGGCTGGCATTGGCTGGAAAGACGGACGCCCCGTAACGGTCATCGCCATCGAGCGCGGTACCACGACCAAAGAGCGCATGCGTCGCAACTTTGGTATGGCACATCCCGAGGGCTACCGCAAAGCACGTCGCCTTATGCGCCAGGCCGAAAAGTTTGGTCGACCGGTTCTGTGCCTGGTCGATACTTCGGGCGCGTTTTGCGGCATCGGTGCCGAGGAGCGCGGCCAGGGCGAGGCGATTGCCCAGAATCTCATGGAGATGAGCGGCCTTAAGACGCCGATTGTCTCGGTGGTGACAGGCGAGGGCGGCTCTGGTGGCGCGCTGGCGCTATCCGTGGCCGACCGCATCCTGATGCTCTCGAGCTCGGCCTATTCGGTCGTGAGCCCCGAGGCCTGTGCGTCGATCCTGTGGAAGGATACCGAGCGCGCGAATGAGGCCGCCGAGGCGCTTAAGCTCACGGCCCCCGATCTGTTGGCGCTCGGCATCATCGACGGCATCGTTGACGATAGGGGCCTGTCGCATGAGGAGATCGCCGGTGCCGTCATGTCCTCGGCATTTGATGCCTTCGATACGCTTGGGCAGCTCGACGACGCGACCCTCACAAACCTCCGCTACGAAAAGTACCGCGCAATCGGTCGATACCGCACGATGTGACAAAGGGGCAGTCCGCATGTCACATTGGGAAAGGCGTTCCATGTCACAAGTTACTAACACCTCGTTTATAACGACGGTTTCATCAAACGCCATGGCCGTGGTGGAATATCTGTCCAAAAGCATGATGTCGGCGCTGCCCTTTATTGTCTGCGCGGCGTTGTTCCGCACCGTCGCCGTCATTATGGGCGAAGGCATGCTGGGCCTGTGGTCTGCCGATTCCGAAATCTATCGCCTGTTCTACAGTTGGCTCTATAACGCCGGCTACTACTTTTTGCCCATCTATCTTGGTTGGGCGGCCGCCCGCCAGCTCGGTTGCTCGGAGCAGCTGGGCATGATGCTGGGCGGCGTATTGATTGCGCCCGATCTGCTTAAGCTCGTCGATGCCGCATCGACGACGGGGGCATCGATGACTTCCGTGTATGGTCTGCTTCCCGCGCCGGTCAACGATTACACGACGACTGTTATCCCGGTTCTCATCTCGGTGCCCGTGCTATGGCGAGTGGAGTGTTTCTTTTCGTGCGTTATCCCTAAGGCCGTGGCGTTTTCGTTCGTTCCGTTTGCGACCATGCTCGTCATGGTTCCGGTTTCCCTGTGCATTACGGCGCCGGCGGGCAGCTATCTGGGCATGCTGTTGGGCCAGCTTATGTTTATGCTTGGCAATTCCGGTGGCATCGTGTCGCTGCTCACGCTCATGGGGCTTGCCGCGGGCTGGGAGTTCCTAAAGATCGCCGGCGTCAGCAACGTTGTCCTATCGCTTGCCTATGCGCAGTTTATGAGTGTGGGAACGGATTCGTGCATCTTGATCGCCGCGACGATGGCAACGTTCGCCGTTTGGGGCATGCCCTTTGGCGCGTCGCTTCGCGTTGTGGATAAGGACGAGAAGGCTCTCATGCTGGGCTATTCAATCTCGGGTGTTCTTGGCGGCGTAAGCGAGCCGGCGCTGTACGGTTGCGGCTTTAAATATGGCAGGTGCCTGACGTGCATGGCCATTGGCGGCGCCGTCGGAGGCCTTGTTGCGGCCGTGGGCCACGTTACGGCCTATACCATCGGCATGACGAATGTCCTCATGGTCATTGGCTTTGCCACGGGCGGCATCTCGAACCTGCTGTGGTGCTGCGCTGCCGGCGGTATGGCATTTGCGGTGTCTGCGGCGCTGAGCTACTGCTTTGGCGTGGTTCCGGCGAAGGGGCAGGCGGCGGGGGATGGAGCCGATTTGCCCGAAACCTCTAAGAGCGCGGCCGAAGTAAGCGCGTAAACCTGTGCGGCACAAGGACGATTCCTTTGCCACATTCCAAGGCCGTGGCCCGTGTGGGTCGCGGCCTTTTTGTATCTGGGGGACAAAGTGGCTACACTACAATCCGTTTGAACAATAGATATATAAGTAGCACCGTGGGGGCGGATGTAGATGGTCGAGTGGATTGTTAAGCGTGCGCAGGGCGATCGTGCGCGTGTGGGCACGTTAGCGGGCATGGTGTGTATTGTCGCCAATGTCGCGCTTTGTGCTGCGAAGGGCGCAATTGGTGTGGTTTCGGGATCGGTTTCGATTGTGGCGGATGCCATGAACAACCTATCCGATGCCAGCTCGAACATCGTGAGTGTCCTTGGCTTTAAGCTGGCGAGCAAGCCGGCCGACCCCGAGCATCCTTACGGCCACGGTCGCTACGAGTATCTCTCGGGTCTGGTCGTGGCGGCGCTCGTGCTGCTGATTGGCGTTGAGCTGGTGAAGTCCTCAGTTGAGCGCGTCATCCACCCCGAACCTGTCGAGTTCTCGCTTGCCCTGGTGGCAGTTCTCGTGCTTTCGATGGTCGTAAAGCTCTGGATGGCGACCCTCAACCAAAAGCTCGGCGATCGCATTGAGTCCGAGACGCTGCATGCGACCGCCCAGGATTCCAAGAACGATGTCCTTGCTACGGGCGCCGTGCTGGCGTGCGCAATTGTTTCGCAGGTGACGCACATCAATCTTGACGCATGGGTCGGCCTTGCCGTTGGCGCCTATATTGGCTGGAGCGGTTTTGAACTCATCCAGGATACGGTGAGCCCGCTTTTGGGCCAGACGCCCGATCCTAAGCTGGTCAAGCACATTCGAGATAAGATCATGAGCTATCCCGGTGTTTTGGGCGTTCACGATCTGATGGTTCACGACTACGGCCCGGGCAGGAAGTTCGCAAGCGCTCACGCAGAGATGGCGGCCGAGGCCAGCCCGCTGGAAAGCCACGACACGCTCGACAATATTGAGCAGGCGTTTAGGAACGAAGACGGCATGATTGTCACGCTCCATTACGACCCCATCGTGACCGACGATCCAAAGGTGGCGAGCATGCGTTTACGCATTAACGCCATGGCCCAACAGATCGATAACCGCCTTTCGATTCACGACCTTCGCTGTGTGCCGGGTCCTACGCACACCAACGTGATCTTTGACTGCGTGCGTCCCTCGGATCTGCAGATGAGTGCCGAAGACGTAAAACACGCGCTGGCACAACGGGTCGAATCGGAATATCCCAAGTCGATTGCCAAGATTACGATCGACGAAGACTACGTAGGCCATACCCACGAGTAGGCCGCGCCGGCAAAGCAAGTTATGCAGAAGGGGAGAGCATGAAGCGCCTATACCTACTCCGCCACGGTCAGACGGAGTTCAACGTCAAAAAGCTGGTCCAGGGCCGCTGCGATTCACCGCTGACCGGCCTGGGCCGTCAGCAGGCACGGGTGGCAGCCGCGTGGCTCAAAGCCCACAACGTCGTTCCCGACAAAGTGGTCTCTTCGCCCTTGGGCCGAGCCATGGACACAGCTCAGCTCGTTGCTACCGAACTCCTCGGTCCGGACGCCGCTGTCGAGCCCTGCGAAGGCATCATCGAGCGCTGCTACGGCACCTTCGAAGAAGGTCCCCACGATGCCCTCCCCACCGACGTCTGGGATCCGGGCGAGGACCTGGTCCCCTTCGGAGGAGAAGGAAGCCGCGCGTTGCAAGAGCGCATGGTGGACACCCTCACCAATATCATGGGCGCCGATGGTATCGAAACCCTCCTAGCAGTAAGCCACGGCAGCGCCAGCCGCCAATTCATCAAGGCTGCAGCCCCAGAGGGCTTCGAGCTCCCAACAAAACTCCCCAACTGCGCCATCATGATCTTCGATTTTGACGAGGCGGAGCCACAAGTAGAGGGCGAGCCAATGCAATGCAAGTTCACCCTCCAGCAAATAGTGGACCCCCAACAAAGTCATTAGCCTGAGCGAGCAGAGTTAAGCAGACATCAACGTGTCGTCTCCCGAGCACGGCGGAGGGCCGGAGAAATATATTAAGGTCATCGCGAGTTCCGCACGCAAAGGAGAGCACTTAATGTGCTCTCCGTCTTGCGCAGGACTGTAGAGCAGGGACCTTAATATATTTCTCCGGCCCTCCGCCGTGCTCGGGAGCCATCCACGCACTTTACCTGCGTAAACAATGTGAGTGAAATATGAATCTCGATGGATACGCCCGCAGCCGTGTATACTAAACAGCTGTGTGAAACCAGGGGAGTATTCTGGCTGGACAAAATGCCTGCTTAATAGGGTTGTCAGGTAGTCCGGGCGTAATACAAGACTGGGGAGCACGTCGTGTAAGTAGTGGTCCTCTAGGGGCGTACGCTCGGTGGTGTACGCATTGTCCCAAGACCACGCGAGAGTTGGGATCATATCTTGATCAGCATGATTCTCGGCCGCAAGATTGGCATGACCCAGGTTTGGGACGAGGACGATAACGTCGTTCCCGTCACGGTCATCCAGGCTGGCCCCTGCGCTGTCTCGCAGGTTAAAACTCAGGCAACCGACGGCTATGACGCCGTCCAGATCGGTTTCGGCGACATCAAGGCCAAGAACGTGAACAAGCCCATGGCTGGTCACTTCGCCAAGGCTGGCGTCGAGCCTGTCCGCTTCCTTCGTGAGGTCCGCGTCGAGAACGGCGAGGAGCACAAGGTCGGCGAGGTCGTCACCGTCGCTGATTTCGCTGATGTCGAGAAGGTCGACGTCATCGGTACCTCCAAGGGTAAGGGCTTCCAGGGTCGCATCAAGCGCTGGGGTCAGCGCCGCGGTCCTATGACGCATGGTTCTCACTTCCAGCGTCACCCCGGTTCTATCGGTCAGTGCGCCTATCCTGCGCGCGTCCTCAAGGGCGTCAAGATGGCCGGTCACATGGGTAACGAGCGCGTTACCGTCAAGAACCTTTCCGTTGTCCGCATCGATGCCGAGCAGAACCTCATCTTGGTCAAGGGCGCTGTCCCGGGTGCCAAGAATGGTCTCGTCGCCATCCGTATGGCCTAAGGGCCCAGCCCATTTAGCCCAGCGTCATACCAAGGAGAACACTTAAATGGCAAAGTTTGAAGTAAAGAACAGCGAGGGCAAGAAGGTCGCCGAGGCCGAGCTCGCCGCTGAGGTGTACGGCATCGAGCCGAACATCCACGTTATGCACCACATCGTCAAGTGCCAGATGGCCTCTTGGCGTCAGGGCACCCAGTCTGCTAAGGGTCGCTCTGAGGTTTCCGGTGGCGGCAAGAAGCCTTGGCGTCAGAAGGGCACCGGCCGTGCCCGCCAGGGTTCCATCCGTGCTGCCCAGTGGCGTCACGGTGGCGTCGTCTTCGCCCCCAAGCCCCGTTCCTACGCTAAGCGTATGAACAACAAGGAGGTCAAGCTGGCTATGCGCTCCGCGCTGTCCGCCAAGCTGGCCGATGGCGAGCTCGTGCTCGTCGACGACTACGGCTTCGAGAAGCCTTCCACCAAGGCTGCCGTCGCCATGCTCAAGGCTCTCGGCCTTGAGGGCAAGCGTCTGACCATCATCGTTCGCGATGAGGACGTCAACGCCTACCTGTCGTTCCGCAACATTCCCAAGACGTTCATCATCACCGCTGACGAGGCCAACACCTACGATCTCGTCAACAACAACGCTGTGCTGATGCCCGCCGACATCGCCGCTCACTTCGGGGAGGTGCTTGCATAAATGACCGCCCACGAGATCATCATCCGTCCGATCGTGTCCGAGCGTTCCTTCTCCGGCATGGAGCAGAACAAGTACACGTTCGAGGTCGCCAAGGATGCTAACAAGTATCAGATCAAGGACGCTGTCGAGGAGATCTTCGGCGTCAAGGTCGTTCGCGTGAACACCTTGACGGTCAAGCCCAAGACCAAGCGCGTGCGCTATGTCGCCGGCAAGACCCGTTCTTGGAAGAAGGCCATCGTCACGCTGGCCGAGGGCGACACCATCGAGGTCTTTGGCAACCAGGCCTAAGACTCGCTGCTGTTGAGTGAGCTCATGCCTCCCAAATAGGGGAGGCGAGAGCTCAAGGTTTCGGGCGTATAAAATGGACACGCCCGGAACCGTGTATACGTCCGGTGTCATCGCACCCGAGGCAGAACCTCGAATCCCTGTCTGCGATGGCTAACGGATTCCTATTGAAAGGGATTGTAATGGCTGTAAAGCACCTTAAGCCGACCTCCGCTGGTAGGCGTTGGCAGACGATCTCCGATTTCTCTGAGATCACCTGCACCAAGCCCGAGAAGTCTCTTCTCGAGCCCCTGCCCAAGAAGGCCGGTCGTAACAACAACGGCCGCATCACCACCCGCCACCAGGGCGGCGGCGTGAAGCGTCGTTACCGCGTGATCGACTTCAAGCGCAACAAGGACGGCGTGCCCGCCAAGGTTGCCACGATCGAGTACGATCCGAACCGTTCCGCTCGCATCGCTCTGCTGCACTACGCTGACGGTGAGAAGCGCTACATCTTGGCCCCCAAGGGCCTCGAGGTCGGTCAGACCATCATGTCCGGTTCTGACGCCGACATCAAGCCGGGCAACGCTCTGCCCCTCGCCGACATCCCCGTCGGTACGCTCATCCACGCCGTTGAGTTCCAGCCGGGCAAGGGCGCCGCTATCGCCCGTTCCGCCGGTAACTCCTGCCAGCTGATGGGTAAGGAGGGCAAGTACGCCATCGTCCGTATGCCTTCCTCCGAGATGCGTCGCATCCTCGTTACCTGCCGCGCCACCGTCGGTGAGGTCGGCAACGCCGATCACGCCAACATCGTCATCGGCAAGGCCGGCCGTAAGCGTCACATGAACGTGCGCCCGACCGTCCGCGGTACCGTCATGAACCCTGTCGACCACCCGCACGGCGGTGGCGAGGGCAAGAACCACACCTCTGGTCGTCCCTCTGTTACCCCCTGGGGTAAGCCGACGAAGGGCCTTCGTACGCGCAAGAAGAAGAAGGTCTCGAACCAGCACATCATTCGTCGCCGTAAGAAGTAATTTCGGATACCGAGTTTTAGGAGAAAGCACTTATGAGCAGAAGTCTCAAAAAGGGCCCGTTCGTGGAGACTCGCCTTCTCTCGCGTATCACCGCGATGAACGAGGCTGGCAAGAAGGACGTCGTGAAGACCTGGTCCCGCGCGTCCACCATCTTCCCCGAGATGGTTGGTCACACCATCGCCGTCCACGACGGCCGCAAGCATGTGCCCGTGTATGTTACCGAGTCCATGGTTGGTCACAAGCTCGGCGAGTTCGCGCCGACTCGTACGTTCCGTGGCCACAAGGCCAAATAGGGGGTTAACCGTAAATGGCAACTAAGTCTATTGAAACTGAGGCCACCGAGGTTCGCGCCGTCGCTAAGTACGTGCGTGTTTCCCCCAGCAAGGCCCGCCTGGTGGTCGATCTGATCCGCCGCAAGCCTGTCGCTCAGGCCTTCGACATCCTCCACTTCTGCGACCGCGCCGTCGCCGTGGATGTCGAGAAGGTTCTCCGTTCCGCCGTTGCGAACGCCGAGAACAACAACGGTCTGCGTGCCGACAACCTGGTTGTCGCCGCTGCCTATGTTGACGAGGGTCCGACGCTTAAGCGCATCCGTCCCCGCGCCAAGGGTTCCGCTTCTCGCATTCTGAAGCGTACTTCCCACATCACCGTCGTCGTTGCTCCTCGAAAGGAGGCGTAAAGCTGTATGGGTCAGAAAGTCTACCCCACCGGCTTCCGTCTTGGCATCACCGAGAACTGGCGCTCCCGCTGGTTCGCAGAGAAGGATTACGCTAAGACCCTCGGTAACGATCTCGAGATCCGCAAGTACCTCGAGAAGCGTCTTTCCCGCGCAGCTGTCTCCCGCGTCGAGATCGAGCGCGCTGGCGACAAGGTGAAGGTCATCATCCTCACCGCTCGCCCCGGCGTTGTCATCGGTAAGAAGGGTGCCGAGATCGATACCCTCCGCATCGAGCTCGAGAAGGTCGCTGGCGTCTCCAAGGGCCAGCTCTCCGTCGACGTTGTCGAGATCAAGCGCCCCGAGCTCGACGCCAACCTCGTTGCTCAGTCTATCGCCGAGCAGCTCGAGGGCCGCGTTGCCTTCCGTCGCGCTATGCGCAAGGCTGTCCAGTCTGCCCGCAAGGCCGGCGCTAAGGGCATCCGTATCCAGTGCTCCGGTCGTCTCGGCGGTGCCGAGATGGGCCGTCGTGAGTGGTACCGCGAGGGTCGCGTGCCTCTGCACACCCTCCGTGCCAAGATCGACTACGGCACGGCTGTCGCCAGCACCACCATGGGCGCTTGCGGCGTGAAGGTCTGGATCTACCTGGGCGAGAAGCTCCCGGGCCAGCCTGTTCCCAACCCTGCACTCGAGGGCTCTTCCCGTCCTCGTCGTCGTAACTCCGAGAGGAGGGGTCAGTAGTGCTTGCCCCTAAGCGTATTCTTCACCGCAAGGTGCAGCGTGGCTCCATGAAGGGCCAGGCCAAGGGTAATACCGAGCTGCATTTCGGCGAGTTTGGTATCCAGGCTCTCGAGGCCCATTGGATCACCAACCGTCAGATCGAGGCCGCTCGTATTGCCATGACCCGCTACATGAAGCGTGGCGGTCGTGTCTACATCACGATCTTCCCCGATAAGCCCATCACCAAGAAGCCTGCCGAGACTCGCATGGGTTCTGGTAAGGGTAACCCCGAGGAGTGGGTGGCCGTCGTCAAGCCCGGCCGCATCATGTTCGAGGTCAAGGGCGTGCCCGAGGAGGTCGCTCGCGAGGCTCTGCGTCTTGCACAGCACAAGCTTCCCATCAAGACCAAGATTGTTGCTGCCAAGAACGCTGAGCAGCGCATCGAGAAGGAGATGGCTGAGGAGGCCGCTCTCGAGGCCAAGTGGGCTGCTGAGGACGCCGCCGCCGCCAAGGAGGAGAACTAATGAAGCCCGCAGAGATTCGTGAGCTCTCGGACGCTCAGCTCGTTGAGAAGCTGAAGGAAATGCGCGCCGAGCTCTTTAACCTTCGTTTCCAGATGGCCACCAGCCAGCTGGACAACACCGCTCGCGTCAACACCGTGAAGAAGGACATCGCTCGCGTCCTCACGGAGCAGCGCGCCCGCGAGATCGCAGCGGAGAAGTCCGCTGTCGCCGAGTAGGACCTAAGGAGAGAACATGACTGATTCGCGTAACTCGCGTAAGGTCCGTACGGGTGTCGTTACCTCCGTCTCCGGTGCCAAGACCATTGTTGTCACCATCACCGAGCGCAAGCGTCACCCCAAGTACGGCAAGATGATGACCAGCTCCAAGAAGCTGCACGCTCACGACGAGGAGTGCACGGCTGGCGTGGGCGACACCGTCCGCGTTATGGAGACCCGTCCTATGTCCAAGATGAAGCGTTGGCGCCTCATCGAGGTCGTCGAGCGCGCTAAATAAGCAGTCGCTCTTACGACTTGTACGTTTCCGAAGATGTGCGTATGCCTGGCTTGCATACCACGGGCCGTATAAAGGCTGCGCACCTCTCTTCGGTTCTTAGTTCGGAGGAACATCTACCATGATTCAGATGCAAACCATGCTGAACGTCGCCGACAACTCCGGCGCTCGCAAGATTCGCTGCATCAAGGTGCTTGGCGGTTCCAAGCGTCGTTATGCAGGCATCGGCGATGTGTTCATCGGTGCTGTCCAGGAGGCTACCCCTGGCGCCAACGTCAAGAAGAAGGACGTTGTCCGTTGCGTCGTCGTTCGCACCGTTAAGGAGATCCGCCGCAAGGATGGCTCCTACATTCGCTTTGATGAGAACGCCTGCGTTGTCATCAACAACGATGGTTCGCCCGTCGGCACCCGTATCTTCGGGCCCGTCGCTCGCGAGCTTCGTGACAAGAAGTACATGAAGATCGTCTCGCTCGCTCCCGAGACCCTGTAGTTAGGGGAGATATATGTATATCAAGAAGGGCGATAAGGTCCAGGTTCTCTCTGGTAAGGATCGCGGCAAGCAGGGCGTTGTCCTGCGTGCTCTCCCCGCCGAGAACAAGGTCGTTGTCGAGGGCGTTTCGGTCGTCAAGAAGGCCGTCAAGCCCAACGCTGCCAACCAGCAGGGCGGCATCGTTTCGCAGGAGGCTCCCATCGACGCCTCCAACGTCAATCTCGTCTGCCCCGAGTGCGGTAAGGTTACCCGCGTCGGTCACGAGAAGGACGGCAAGAACAAGCTGCGCGTCTGCAAGAAGTGCGGCCACAAGTTCTAAGCTGCCCGCAACATCAAGTTGCTAGCAAAGGCCCGGATGCCACGGCACCCGGGCCTTTTTCTATCCCCACTCGATGGCTTCGGTTCTGCCGTCCTGTCATTCCGGTTGCATCCAGTTTTCGGTGCCGTCTCGAATCGAGTGCCGCCAGGTGACACCCTGTCGCGTTTCGTCGGCTTCGGGGACAAAAGTCGGGACAACTCCAAAAACTATTTTCGAACTCAGGGCTTTGAGTTTTTGTTTTTGTCCCAAAGGGCGCGACGGGATGCCTTTGGAGGCTCGATAGCGCCGAAAACGCCCGTTTTGAAACTTAAATGCCTTTTCGCGTGCAAGCCGCCAGCTGCAATAGGAAGTGAATCAACGCAGGTGGCTTTCAAGCAGTTTGCAAAACTGCAGGTCGCAGGTCTTCATTGCCAGTAGGAGAAATGAGTAGTCTCAGGTGGCTTGCCCATGAGTTGACGAACGGGATTTGAGATTACGCTGACGTCCGGAAACGCTTCGAGCACGGCGTTACGTTTTTGGGGTTTGGGCGTAGCCCCTGCACCCGCGAGCGCGGGCCTTAAGCCCGCCGAGAGGGTGACGCGTCGAAAACGAAGGGGAAAGAGAGAAGGGGCCGTCCCTATCATTCAGGTTGCGACCGAAGAAGACAAGGAGACCCCCTGAGCCTGAATGATGCCCCACAGACCGCGTCCGACCGAGCTCAAGCCGAGCTTTTCCTGACGTCCGCCTTCGCGAAGATGATGGCTGGATTGGCTATGGATTGGCAACACTTATTTGGACGATTCCGGGAGGGACGGCCCCGCCTCCCTGAACTCGACCGGCGACATGTAGCCCAGCGTCGAGTGGATCCTGAAGTTGTTGTACCAGTGCACGTAATCCAAGAGCTTGGCTCGGAGCTCGCGCGTCCCTCCTCGATCCTTCGGAGTGGCCGACGATTTCCCCGTTGCAGAGGTCGACGAGCAGGCAGACGTAGTTCCACGACGCCCCGACGCGCACGCAGGCCAAGTCGCTGCATATATGGGTGTACGGCGCCCTGCCGCCGAAGCCGCGCGCGACGACGTTCGACACGTCGGCCTCGTTGATCGCCCCGGGGTGCACCTTGAACCTTTTCCTGCCGTATGCGCCGGCCAGGCCGTTCTCCCTCATGATGCGGCAGACGCGGCGCCGGCTGACGGTAACGCCCGACCTCCCGGGCGACGCCTTGATCTTGCGCGATCCGCTCCGGCCCTTGCTGGCGGCGTGCGCCGCCGCGGCCGCCGTCGCCCCCGACATTAAGGTCCTCAAGGGCCGCGTCGTCTCCGGCGACCAGTTTGTCTCGCCCGCGGAACAGAAGGAGCGAATCCTCGCGATCTTCGGCGACCTGTGCTGCGAGATGGAGGGCTGCACCATCGCGCAGGCCGCCTATCTCAACGGCGTGCCCCTCGTCGTCGTGCGCGCCATCAGCGACAAGCCCTGCGCCGAGGGCCGGGTCGTCGACTACAACACCTTCGAGAAGAAGGCCGCCTGCGACTGCGCCCGCATCGCCGCGCGCATGGTTAAGCTTTAGGCCCTGCGCGCCGGGGCCCTTCTTTATGTTGGGACCCCGGCGCGCCGGGGCCCTTTCCAAAGCGAAGTGTCGAGCCGAAGTGTTGAGCGTCGGCCCTGAATGTTCAATGGCCGTTGTTTTCTGCCCCTCAAGTGGTGGACTTTTCCTCGGAGCTGTTGATTCCCCCACGCGCCCCCTTCCGTTCTCTGTTCTCCCCTTATACTCCTTGTACGAGGAGGTAAGAAGTCATGGACAAGACCACACAGGACAGCTTGGCAAAGAAACCCGTCGACATGAGGGACAGGATTCTCGAGCATCTCGAGGCCCTCACCTCTGCCGTCTCGCTCGACGACCTTGCCCGTCTGTCCACCTCCGACATCGCCGAGACACTCATCATCTCCAGGAGCCTGGCGAGCCAGTACCTCAACGACCTTGTTCGCGCCGGTCTTGTGGTTAAGGTGGCGGGCAGGCCTGTCCGTTATTTTCATCGCCGCGCGTTCCAGAAGCGTTTTCAGGTAAAGCTCTCTGCAAGCGAGTACGCCTCGCTCGCCGACCTCATCCAGGCGACGGGAATCGCCGATCACCGCGACTTCGCGCGTGCCGTGGGCTTCGACATGAGCCTCAGCTCCGTTGTCGAGCAGTGCAAGGCTGCGGTTCAGTACCCTCCGTTTGGCCTGCCCATCCTCTTGAGCGGCGGCGTGGGTGTCGGTAAGTCTTTCCTTTCTCGCCTTGTGTACGAGTACGGCAAGAACCAGGGCTTGCTGTCCCGCGACTCCTCCTATGTGCGCATCGACTGCGCCGGGGTCCCGGACGCCGCCTCGTTCAACGGGCTTCTTGACGAGTCGATCGCGAATGCGCGCGGGGGTGTGGTCTTTGTCAACGGCATCGAGGCACTCTCTCCCTCTGCGATGGAGCACTGCCTTGCGACGGCCCTCGGGCTCGATGCCTCCCAGGATGCGCCGCGCGCTCGCCTCGTTCTTTCGACGACGCTATCCGCCGATGACCTGAAGGTTTCCTCGGCCTACAGCAAAATGCCCATCTGTGCCCGCGTCCCCTCACTCAAGGAGCGGACCCCCGAGGAGCGCGAGGATCTCATCTTGAGCTTCCTGCGCAGCGAGGGGTGCCGAATCGGTTCTGATGTGAAGATCAGCCGCGGCGCATACCGTTGCCTCGTGAACGCGGACTTTTCCGATAACATCGCCGGCTTGCGCGCCTGCGTGACGAACTGCTGCGCCAAAGCGTTCCTCAATCGCGAGGGCGACTACGTCGTCGTTCGCCCGTATCTTCTTCCCAGCGGGCTCCTCTCCTCCGCGCAGATCGATCAACAGCCCGACGATGGCGTTCTGATCGACGCGTCTCTGGATGCCGCCGAGAGCACAGGGCCGGTCGAGCAGGCGCTCGATGCCCTGTGCTCCCTCGATGAGCGATTCTGCGCCGGGGAGCTCTCTGTCTCCGAGCTTGTCTCGCAAGCTGTCTCCGCTGTGCGCGGCGTTGAGGATCACTTGATCTTCGACCACGGCGTCGCCTCCTCGAGGTCGCGCGCCTTCGAGCGCGTCGTGGGCGCGGTCCTTGCCGACGCAGGCTCTTCTTATGGCATCGAGCTTTCGAGGAAGGTCGCTTTTCTACTGGCCCAGGAGATTTGCCTGCAGTTGTGGCCGGGTATCGGCCTGGCTAAGCGAAAGTCTGCCTGTGCGGAGCAAATCTCCCATCTCCTCGGTGCCGTGACCTCCGAATTGCCGTTTGCCTCGAGTGTCTCCGATCAGGTCGCCGCAGACGTGGAAGGGGCGCTGGGAATCTCGCTCGATCACTTCACGAAGACGCTTCTGACGCTGTGCGTCGCATCGGAGTCTCGCGATACGAAGGCCCTTCGGACGCTCTGCGTCATCTTGTCCCACGGCTACTCAACGGCGACGAGCATCGCCGACGCGGCGAACCGTATGCTCGGCATGCATGTGTACGAGGCTGTCGACATGCCCTACGACCAGCAGCTGAAGGACATCGTCGGTCCGCTCCAGCGCCTCGTCGACCGCCATTCCTACTGCACCGGGGTCGTGTTCCTCGTCGACATGGGCTCCTTGGAGGAGGCCTATAAGGCCCTCGAGAACGTTACCGACTCCACTATCGGCGTGGTGAACAACGTCTCTACCGGTCTTGCGCTCGAGATCGGGGTCGGGCTGCTCGGCGGCAAGTCCATCGCCGAGGTTCTTGGCGATGCGACCGCCGCGTGCGTGACGCACTGCAAGGTGATCGAGCGCGTCAACCGTGAGGACGCCATCGTCTTCTGCTCCGAGTCCGGGGTCGACGCCGCGGAGAGGATACGCCAGCTCGTCTCGCAGAGCCTCCCGCGCACCATAGGCGCGCGCCTGCTCACGAGGCCCTTCAAGCAGCTCGTCGCGAACGGGTCGAACGACGCCGTTTTCTCCGAGCACCGCGTCTGCGCCGTCATCGGCACGGGAGACCCCGGGGTCGCCTCCGTCCCCTTCGTCGCCCTCGAGGACATCATGTCGACGGCGTCCGCCTCTAAGGTTGATGTCGTGTTCGGCAGGTGGCTTGACGCTTCCGAGCTCTCTTCTTTCCACGAGAAGCTGCTCTCGAACATGACGCTGCAGAACGTCATCCGCTCCATCACCATCCTCGACCCGGAGCGGCTATTCCATGAGATCGAGAGCGCCGTGCACGAGCTTCAGCGCAGGACAGGCGAGAAGATCGGCAGCAACGCCATCATTGGGCTCTACGTTCACCTCTGCTGTCTCGTCGAGCGCCTTGTTACCAGAAACCCCATTGAGACCTACGTTGGCCAGGACCGCTTCGAGGAGGAACGCGCCGATTTCATCGAGTCCTTCAGGCAGAGCTTCTCGAGCATCTCGACGCGCTATCGCGTAGAGGTTCCCGTAAGCGAGATCGCATATGTCTTCGACTACATAAGCGTGAGCGCCGCCCCGGCGCGAGAAGAGCGCCTCGGCTCCTCGGACCTCCTGCTCGACGAGTGACCTTCCCCGCGCCGCCGCAAGCTGACCGCGCGTCCTCAATAATCCGATAACCCCTTGCCCGGCGCGAATCCGGATAGCGCCGAGGCAGTACCGAACGTAAAACTTCATTTGATAGGAGCAAACATGAGTGTTGTTATGGCACGAATCGACAATCGCCTGCTTCACGGCATCATCGTGACGCAGTGGGCCCCGGTGTCGGGCGCGACCCGAGTCATGGTCATCGACGACAAGGTCGCCGGCGACGAGGTCCTGAAGTCCACCATGAGGATGGCGCGCCCCGCGGGCATGGCCGTTTCGATCATCTCCGAGCAGACCGCGCTCAAGAACTTCGCCGCGGGCAAGTACGACCGCGAGAAGGTCTTCGTCATCGCCAAGGAGCCCGAGACGATGCTTCGCCTGGTCGAGTCGGGCGTCGAGCTCCCGTCGCTGGTCGTCGGCGGCTCGCTCGTCAAGGAGGACGGCATCCAGCTCACCCAGCGCGCCTACGCCTCCGCCGAGAACGTCCAGAGCTACAAGGCGCTCATCGCCCGTGGCGTCAAGGTGACGGCCCAGTTCGTGCCCGCCGACAAGCCCGTCTCCGTCGCAGACCTCATCTAAGGGGGAAATATGGTCAACTTCACTATCCTGCAGGTCGTCCTTTTGACCCTGCTGGCCTTCATCAAGCACGTGGACTACTACGGCATCCCGATGATCTTCGTCAATTACGCCGTTTTCTGGGGCCTCATCACCGGAGTCGTCATGGGCGACTGGAAGACCGGCCTTGTCATCGGCGGCACCATTCAGCTCATGCAGCTCGGCGTCGCGGGCTTCGGCGGCTCCTCCATTCCCGACTACGGCACGATGGCCATCATCGCCACCGCCTACGGCGTGACCCTGGGCTCCGACACGGGCCTCGCCATCGGCCTGCCGGTCGGCATGCTCGGCATCCAGCTCGACGTCGTCGCCAAGATCCTCAACGGCTTTGTCGTCGAGAAGTCCCAGAAGTTCTGCAACGAGGGTAAGTTCAATCAGATGAACGCCATCCTGTGGGTCTGCCCCGCGCTCTTCGGCCTGTGCGCCGCCCTGCCCGTCTTTGTCTCCGTGACGCTCGGCCAGCCCGCCGTCAACTGGCTCCTCGAGGTCATGCCCCAGTGGTTCCTCTCCGGCCTCACCCTCGCCGGCAAGATGCTCCCGGCCGTCGGTATCGCCATGCTGCTCCGCTACATGCCAACCGCCAAGTACTTCCAGTACCTGCTCGCCGGCTTCTTCCTCTCGGCCTTCCTGAACGTGCCCATCATCGGCGCCGCCATCGTCGGCGTTGCCCTCGCGATTGCGTTCTACCAGCGTGCCGAGAGGGACACCGGGCTCGCCGCCCACGCTTCCGCAGACGCCTTCATCGGAGAGGATGAGTAACCATGGAAAACGAGAACATCACCGCCGTCGCCGAGGGCAAGCCCTCCGGCTACAAGGTCACCAAGAAGGACCTGCGCAACGCGAACTGGCGCTGGCTCATGAGCGTGTGCACCTTCAACTACCAGACCCAGCAGGGCGCCTCAGTCGCCTACGCCCTCTCGCCGGTCCTGAGGAAGATCTACACGAACGACGAGGACTATAAGCAAGCGCTCAACAACCACTTCCGCTACTACAACACCCAGCCTTGGCTCGCCGCCATCATCCTTGGCGCCTGCGTGGCCATGGAGGAGCGCGACGGCCTAGCGGCGGCGGACGCCGTCCAAGACCTGAAGATCGGCACCATGGGACCGCTCGCCGGCGTCGGCGACTCCCTGCTCATGACCATGATCCCGACCATCATGGGCTCCATCGCCGCTTACATGGCCATCGAGGGCAACCCCGTGGGAGCCGGCATCTGGTTCGCGCTCATCCTGGCCATCTTCTGGGTCCGCATGCACGCCCTCGAGTTCGGCTACAAGCAGGGCGTGAAGCTCGTCACCGACTTCAGCGAGAAGCTTCCCAACCTCACTGCCGCCGCCTCCGTGCTCGGCCTCACCGTGGTCGGCTGCCTCATCGCCTCGGTCATCGGCGTCACCTGCCCGATTAGCTTCAGCTTCGGCGACGTCGCGATGGAGATTCAGCCGCTGCTCGACAAGATCCTGCCTGCCATGATCCCCGCCGCCATCACGGGAAGCGCGTATTACCTTCTTACCAAGAAGAACGCGAGCATGACGGCCCTCATCCTCGTGGTGATCGTCCTCGCGATGGTCGCCTCCGCCGCCGGCATCCTCGCCTAGCTTCGACCCAAGAGATTGGTGAATCAATGAGAAAGATAGTTGTGGCGAGCCATTCCCTTCTCGCCCAGGGCTTCAAGGACACCCTCGAGTTCCTTACGGGTAAGGGCGACGCCGTCAACGCCGTGTGCGCCTACGTGAACGACAACGGCGAGGGGCTCGACGCGGCGGTCGAGGCGGCTCTTTCGGGCACTGACGAGGTCGTCGTCCTCACCGACGCGTACGGCGGCAGCGTGAACCAGCGCTTTTCCCGCTTCGCCTCCGACCGGATCCACGTGATCGCGGGTGTCAACCTCCCGCTCGCCATGACGGTCGCGCTCGCGCGCCCCGACGAGAAACTCGACTTCGACGCCCTCGTCAACGAGGCGCGCCAGCAGATCATCTACGTGAACGGTGCCAGTTCCGCCGAGTGCGACGACGACGAATAGAGGAGGTCGACGATGAGAGAGTTCCTTAAGGACGTGTGGATGCACGGCGGTGAGGAAAGCCGCGCCATCACCCCCGAGAACATCACGGGCGAGAAGGGCCGCGCCGCCATGTCGGCCAGCCACCTCGGCGTCGGCCGCAAGGGCTCGTGCTGCGTGCCCCTTGAGTCCGGCGAGACCATCACGCTCGCGGACATCGAGGGCCCCGGCATCATCCGCCACATCTGGATGACCGTCCCCGACAAGACCGCCGCCGGCAGCTTCGTCATGCGTGACCTCGTGCTGCGCTTCTACTGGGACGACGAGGAGACCCCCTCGGTCGAGTGCCCTGTCGGCGACTTCTTCTGCAACGGCTTCGGTGAGCGCGCCATCGTCAACTCGATGCCCATCTGCGTGAACCCGACGGGCGGCATGAACTGCTACTTCGAGATGCCCTTCAGGAAGCACGCCAAGGTCACGCTTACGAGCGAGCACCCCGGGTTCATTAAGTACATCTTCTACACGTTCAACTACGCGCTCACCGACGTGCCGGACGACGCCATGTACTTCCACGCCCGCTTTAACCGCGAGCGCAGCACCCGCAGGGGCGTCGACTACACCGTGCTCGACGGCGTGCGCGGCAAGGGCTACTACGTCGGCACCTACATGGCCCTGTGCGCCCTGGAGCGCTATTGGTGGGGCGAGGGCGAGATGAAGTTCTTCCTCGACGGCGACGAGGAGTTCCCCACGGTCACCTCGACGGGAGCCGAGGACTACTTCGGCGGTGCCTGGGCCTTCCTCGACAGGCCGCCCCACGCGCTGCCCGAGGCGCAGTGCTTCAACACGCTGTTCGCCGGCTACCCGTACCGCTCGACGCGCGACGCCACGCGCGACCGCTTCAGCGCGGGCAAGCCGAACCCGAATCCGATGCTCGCGACTAACGACGACGCGCTGCCCAGGCACGGCCTCTACAGGTGGCACCTTCCCGACCCGATCTCGTTCAAGGAGGACCTGCGCGTGACGTTCCAGGACCTCGGCAACGACGACATCAAGCTCTACGAGCGCGAGGACGACATCTCCACCGTCGCCTACTGGTACCAAAGCGAGCCGCACGCCGTGCTCGCCCCGTTTGCCGCAAGGCAGGACCGCGTGCCCAGGTAGGGTCGCCTCGAAACAAGCCAACGTTATGGGCGCCCGCGGTTGACCATGACTGCGGGCGTCCCTTTGTAAGGAGGATCACATGAGCGAAAAGCAAATGAGGCTCGGCGCCCTCGAAGCCGGCGGGACCAAGATGGTCTGTGCCGTGGTGTCCGGCGACGGCGAGGTCCTCGACCGTATGGAGACCCCGACGCTTACGCCCGCCAAGACCGTCCCGCAGATGATCGAGTGGTTCACCGCCCGCGATGTGGACGCGTTGGGCATCGGCGCCTTCGGCCCGACCTGCGTCGACCCCAACGACGAGCGCTACGGCTCCATCCTCCAGACGCCCAAGCTCGCGTGGCGAGGCCATGGTCTTCGCGCCGCGTTCGCCGACGCCCTCGGGATTCCGGTGGCCTACGACACGGACGTGAACGTTGCCTGCCTCGGCGAAGTGGTCTTCGGCTGCTGCAAGGGGCTCGAGGACGCCGTCTACGTGACCATCGGCACCGGCGTGGGCGCGGGCGTCATGTGCGCGGGCAGACTCCTTCACGGTATGCTGCACCCCGAGGCCGGTCACATGCTGGTAAGGACCCGTCCCACCGAGGAGGGACGCTGCGTCTGCCCGAGCCACGCGAGCTGTCTCGAGGGGCTCGCCTCCGGCCCCGCCATCGCCGCGCGCTGGGGAAAGCCCGCGGCCGAGCTCGCGGACAACGATGAGGTGTGGGCGCTCGAGGGGGATTATCTGGGGCAGATGTGCGCGAACCTCGTGCTCATGTACTCGCCTCGCCGCATCGTCCTCGGCGGCGGCGTGATGCACCAGGAGCAGCTCTACGGCATCGTCCGCAAGAAGACCCTCGAATATCTGGGTGGCTACATCCAGACCGCCGAGCTTAAGGACATGGAGAGCTACATCTGCGCCCCGGGCTGCGGCGGCGACCAAGGAATCCTCGGCGCGGCCGAGCTGGCAAGAAGGGCGCTCGCGTAACTTGCGCTCTCTCCGCCATACAACGCGTTAAGAAAAGACGAGCGCTTCTTGCCAATTGAGCGGCAAGAAGTGCTCGTCTTTTGCATTTGTTTTTGGGCAGGACGCCCCGCCTCCGCTAGAGTCCCTGGACCGCCACACCCACGAGGTTTGGACCGGTGTGGACAAGAAGCGCGGGGCTGATGTCGGAGCGGACGACCTCCACCGCGTTGGCCACGCGCTCGCACAGGGCCTGCTCCATACGGTCGTAGAGGTCGGCGTGGGCCGAGGTGCGGCTCGCGGCAAAGCGCACCTTGGGGTGCTTCTCGACGATGGCGGCGATGAGCTTGACCTCGGTGCGATGCGGTGCTTGCACAGCCATTTCGTGTGCGCGAGGCTGTTGGCTTTCTGGGCCACAGCAATCACCTTCCCCCTAGTATGATGACCTGAACAATCCTCATGCTAGGGGGAAGGTTTTTGTCGCGTAGCGGAAATTGGCCTCCACCCGCTGAGCGGGTGGCTTTCTATGCCGCGCGTGCCGCGCGGCACGGACTAAAGTCCATGAATAAAAACGAGGAAGGCCACGTCCGGCCTCCCTCGCAAAGGGTCTCTGATTACTCCCACTCATTGGGGACAGACTTAAATGAGTGCTCTTGAAATGCCGGCGCCTGGGGACGTTCTTTTTCTGTCTGCAGTTTGGAACGTTCCTTTTCTGTCGGCAGTTTGGGACGGTCCTTAGAGCTGCAGCGCGCCATGAGCGACGAGGCGAAGCGGATCATCCTGTCTTTTGAGTTCTAAGCATAAGCCCCTGTCTCTGAGCAATGACCGGTTCGCATTTGTGCGTATTTGCGTGCGTGGGATTGCGTGAATATGCGTATAGATGCGCCGTTTACGGGACAAAAATGACCGTTTAGCGGTGAGATACGTACAAACACGCACAGACGCGCGTGTTTGTGCGAATATAGAGCTATCCGAAATGCAAGACGTTCTATGACACAGGAGGCACATATGGTAGATTCCAAGCAGGCTCCACTCGACTCCGCGGCAGCCGCAAAAGCAGCGTTCGCTTCGGTCCAGGACAAGCCATTCCCCGATGATATCTTTACGGCTCCCGAGCTTCGTTGGGCTGTGATCGGGTGCGGCGTTATCGCCAACCAGATGGCCCAGTCTCTCGCTCTTACCGGCCGCAAGCTTGCGGGCGTCGCCAACCGTACGCTGTCCAAGGCTCAGGCTTTTGCTGAGCAGTATGGCATCGAGAAGGTCTATGAATCGGTTGAGGACCTCTACGCCGATCCGGGCATCGACGCCGTCTATATCACCACGCCGCACAACACGCATATCACCTATCTGCGTGACGCGCTGGCCGCCGGCAAGCACGTGCTCTGCGAGAAAGCCATTACCCTCAATTCCGCTGAGCTCGACGAGGCGCGTGCCATCGCCGACGAGCACAACGTCGTCCTCATGGACGCCACCACGGTGCTTCATATGCCCTTGTATCAAGAGCTGCGCCGTCGCATGGATGCCGGCGAGTTTGGTCGCATGAACCTCGCCCAGCTCAACTTTGGTAGCTACAAGGAGTACGGCGATCTGACCAATCGCTTCTACAACCGCAACCTTGCTGGCGGTGCCATGCTCGACATTGGCGTGTATGCCCTGTCCGTCATGCGTCTCTTTATGGCAAGCCAGCCCATTGAGGTCGTTTCGTTGGGCAACACCTGTGAGACCGGTGTTGACGTTGCGGGCGGCATCGTCTGCCGTAATGCCGAGCAGCAGCTGGGTGTTGTGAGCCTCACGCTCCACTCCAAGCAACCCAAGCGCTCGATTATTAGCTTCGATAAGTGCTATATCGAGGTCAACGAGTATCCGCGCGCCGATCACGCGACTATCGTGTGGACTGCGGACGGCCACCGCGAGGAGGTCCACGCCGGCACCGAGGCTTACGCCCTTTGCTATGAGATGGCCGATCTTGAGAAGGCCGTTGCCGGCGACGACTCTAAGCGTGAGCTTCTGGGCTATGCTTCTGATGTTATGGAGCTGATGACCAAGCTACGCGCCGACTGGGGAGTCGTGTACCCCGAGGAGGAGTAAGCGATGCTAGCGGAAGATAGGCTCAACGCGATCGTGTCGATGGTTCAGCAGACCGGCTCGGTTACCGTGCCGGAGCTTGCCGAAGCCCTGGGCGTGACGGCGTCTACCATTCGGCGCGACCTGCAGACGCTCGACCGAGCACACCGTATCGCCAAGGTGCACGGAGGCGCGACAAGTCTGGAGCGCGCGCACGTGACGCGCGACCTAACGCTTAATGAGCGCAGCGACCTCCATAACGACGACAAGGAGCGTATCTGCGCCCGTGCGGCGGCGCTTGTGGAGCCCGAGAGCTTTGTATACATCGACTCGGGTTCGACGACGCTCAGGCTCATCGAGCATCTTCCACACCTTGAAGATGTCACCTATGTGACCGATTCCGTGCTCCATGCTCAACGCCTTGCTTTGCGCGGCATGCGTACCGTGGTGCTGGGTGGCGAGCTCAAACCCGAGACCGAGGCGCTCGTTGGCCCCGATGCCTTGGCAACCTTAGACCGCTACAACTTCAACTGTGGCTTTTGGGGCTCTAACGGCATTGCCGCCGAGCAGGGCTTCACGGCGCCCGATATCGAGGAGGCGCAAGTAAAGCGTATCTCGATGCGCCATACGGCCAAGCGCTTCGTAATCTCGGACGCCAGTAAATTTGGCATGGTGGCGCCCGTCAAGTTCGCGGACTTCCGTGACGCAACGATTATTACCGCAGGCGATGTCCCTGCCAAGTACCGGGCAATGGACAACGTCATCACGGTCTAACAGCAAGGGACGGGCTAAGGCCAAAACCACCGCGAAGGGGCAGGAACCTTTGTGGTGGTTTTGACGTTTGTCCAGATAAAACCTGCCAAAATAAACCTGTCCCTTTTTGGCAGGTTTTAGGGCTCCCAGGGGCAGGGGGCTTCGATGTGGATGTGCTCGCCGGTTACGGGATGCGTAAAGGACACGCTGTGGGCGTGGAGCATGAGGCCACAAGGACGCGGCGTCCCGTACAGGTCGTCGCCCACCAGGGGATGGCGCTCGCTCGCCAGGTGCACGCGAATCTGGTGTTTGCGGCCGGTGAGCAGCTCGACATCGATATACGAGCGCGTGGGCAGGCCGCGGCGGCTCTTAAGACGCTTGAGCACCTTCACGCGCGTTTGAGACGGCTTGCCGCTGGCGCCGACGCGCATCTTTCGGCTGTCGTGACGGTCGCGGGCGATGGGCTTGTCGATGAGCTTTTCGTTCCAGTCGATCTTGCCCTCGGCGAGCGCCAGGTAGTGCTTTTCGAACGCGTGGTCGATGATCATCTGGTCAAAGGCGGGCTGCGTCTGCTTGTCGAGTGAGAACAGCACCACGCCGGTGGTGTCACGGTCCAGGCGATTGAGCGGCTGCATGTCGGTCGCGGCAAAGCCGTCGCCCATCGCCAGCAGCAGGTCGCTGGCGTAGTCGGTAAGTGTGCGCTCGCCGGTGCCGTCACCGTGGACGATCATGCCGGCGGGCTTGTCGATGGCCATGAGCCAGGCGTCGCAGTAGAGGACTTGAGGTTCTTCGTTCACGTGTAAGCCTTTCGGTTAGCTAATTCCCACAAACATGCAGCCCGAGGTGGCGCCGCGCAGGCGGGCGGCCGGCTTGCGGCCGGCTTGAGCCGCCTCGACAGCGCGACGGACGCGAGCGACGGCACGGCCAATCTCATCGGCCTCGAGCAAGGTTCCGTCGACCATAAGACGGCGCACGTCGGCATCGAGCAGCTGCGGAACTTGCGGCGTGAGGTCGATGGGGTAGGCGTCGTACAAGCGTGAGCGGCCGTGGATGTCGGTACGCACCGGCATGACCTTTCCGTCGATATTCTTGAGCGAGAGCTTGCGGGCACGCAGGCGGCAGTTGGCGCAATCGTGGATGCAGCCGTTGGCAACCTGCAGAATGCAATGCTCGCTTGTCATGACGCGCGGGCGGCCAAAGACGGTGATGCCCAGAGCCGCGGGCGCGGCGGCGCCGAGCGAGACAATCTCGTCGAGCGTGATCTCGGGCGAGAGCCAAAACGCGCCGGCTCCGCGTTCGGCGAGTGCCTCCATGCAGGGCGTGTTGTGCACCGGCAGGCAAGAGCGAATCTCGGCCGTGGCGCCAACCTGGGCGGCCAGGGCAAGCTCAGAGATGTTGCCAATAGCGACCGTGGCGCCAGCAACAACCCATGGGTCAACGCGGACGTGGTCAACGGCGCGGCAGACCTCATCGAGCACGGGTACGATGCCCTGCTCAAACGTATCGGCGGGGGAGAGCTTGGCCGCATCGAGCGCGTCGGTGGTCATGTAGATGCGCGTTGCACCCTCCGCGCGAGCGGCCTCGGCGGCCTCGAGCGAGGTGACGGTAGCGCAGATCTGCGGCTCATCGCGGTAGTGCTCGGGCGCGGGGCGGGAATCATTGGTGACAGTCGCCGGTAGCTCGAGCGTGCGGGCGCGCTCCTCATACGGTGCCAGAATGGCCTCTTCCAGCGCCTTACAAGCGGCGGCGCGCACCTTGTGCACGGCGGAAAAGCCCATGCCGCAGCCCTCATCGAGCGCCACCTCAAAGCTCGCGGCCTCAAAGGGAGAGGAGCCCATGCGCCCGACGTGCTCAACCAGATCGGACGCCTCGACCGCACGGGTCTTGGCGGCCTCGACGGTGAAGCCCGTGGCGGTGGCGGTGAGCGCGGGGTCGTCACAGCAGGTGAGTGTGACAGTAAACGGCTTGCCCAGGCGCGCCACGACGGACACATCAACAGCGCGGCGGCGCAGCACATCGCGCTTGAGCGCGGCGCCGGCGGCGTCGATGGCACGCTGGCTGCGAATCACGCGGACGCGGCAGCCCTCGGGCATGCTACGGGGCACGCGACACTCGATAACATCGCCGGCAGCGGCATCATCGGCGGCAATGGTGGTCAGGAACTGGTCAAACTCGTTATCGTGGCGAAGCTCCAGCAGGTCGCCCTTGCCCACGGGCTCAAACAGCTCAATGCGGGCGATGGCGGCGCGGCGACGGCGGTCGTCGGGCTTGAGGCCGCGCACATCGCGGTTGGCCGGGCGGCTGCCCAGCACCGTGCCCACGATCTGTCCGCGGTTGTTGGAACGCTCATAGCTCATCATCTCGTCGCCCGAGGTGCCGTCCTGATAGGCGTGCGTAAAGTCGCGGTTAAAGCAGCGCTTGAGCTGGCGCTGACGGGCGGCTTCCTCGTCCTTAGAGGTCGAAACATCGGCCAGCATATCGTCAATCTGATGACGATACACGTCGACGATGGAATACACGTAATCGGGAGCCTTCATGCGGCCCTCGAGCTTGAGCGATGCGGCGCCGGCGTCATACAGACGGCGAACAAGCTGCGAAGTGTTGGTGTCGCGCGGGCACAGCGCGCGCTCGCGACCGGCAGGGGAGAGCGAGCGGCCGTTCTCGTCGATCAGCTCGTAAGGCAGGCGACAGGGTTGAGCGCACATGCCGCGGTTGGCCGAGCGGCCCGCCATGGCAAAGCTCGAAAGCAGACACAGGCCAGAGTAGCAAAAGCAGATGGCGCCATGGCTAAAGACCTCAAGGTCCACATCGGGCGCGGCATCGTGAATGGCGGCAATCTCGTCGATGGAAAGCTCGCGCGAGAGGGTCACGCGGTCGGCGCCCTGCTCGCGGCACCAAAGGGTTCCGCGGTCGTCGTGGATGTTCGCCTGGGTCGAGATATGCGTCTCGATGCCGGGCATGGTGCGCTTGACCTCAAAGAACAGGCCCCAGTCCTGGATGATGAAGGCGTCGGCGCCCAGCGTGGAGCAGCGATGGATGAGCTGCAGCGCATCGCTCATCTCGGACTGCTTGATGACGATGTTGACCGTGACGTAGACGCGCGAGCCGGCTAGATGCGCGGCGCGGCAGGCCTGCTCAAAGGCCTCGTCGGTAAAGTTGGTGGCCTTGCGGCGTGCGTTGAAGCTGCCCATGCCGCAGTAGATGGCGTCTGCCCCGGCGGCGAGTGCGGCAGCAAAGGGCTCGGGCCCTCCGGCGGGCGCCAAAAGCTCGGGTCTGCGGTTGGTGGTTCGACTGGCGGTTGCGGTCATATCCTGCCTTTCAAAATGCTCAGATACTCAAAAGTATAGTGGTGCCGTCGCGGCAGGCGATGCCCGTGCTCTAAGCGGGATAAAGTCTTCAGCAGCTTGGACTGGTTGCTCCACATGAGAACCGTTCAGCGGTCCGGGGAAACCGTTGGGCGATAAAATATTCTCGCAGCGTGATAATAATCTTGCATCGCGCGGAAACCTTGAGTACTATCCCAATCAAGCGCGGTGTTCAGACCGAACTGTGCCTCCCGGTGTGAACGCCGCGCTCCCGTTCCCTTTTACTTGTAAGGAGAAAAACATGAGCAAGACCGTCGTGTCTTCCGATAACGCACCCGCAGCCATCGGCCCGTATTCCCCCGGTATCCAGACTGGCAACATGGTGTTCCTGTCCGGCCAGCTGGGCATCGATCCCGCGACCGGCAAGCTGCCCGAGGGTGTCGAGGCCCAGGCCAAGCAGTCCCTCGCCAACGTCGAGGCTCTGCTGACCGCTGCCGGCGCCACGTTTGCCGATGTCGTCAAGACCACGGTCTACCTGGCCGACATCGCCGACTTTGCCGCCGTGAACGAGATCTACGCCTCCAAGTTCGAGGCCCCGTTCCCCGCGCGCAGCGCTTTCCAGGTTGCCGCTCTTCCGGCTGGCGGTCTGGTCGAGATCGAGGTCGTCGCCGCTCTCTAAGGCGTTGGCCACAACTAAACATGACATGCAAAAAGACCCTGCAGCGCGAGCTGCAGGGTCTTTTGTCAAGCGATGCGACAAAAATGATCCGTTTCCCTTCGTCCCCAAGGGATCACGTTTAGCCCTCCTTGCGGACTTTTTGCAGGTAGCGGTACACGCTGGGCTCCGAGATGCCCAACGCGGTGGCAGCGCAGGCCACGGCGCCCTTGAGCATGAACACCCCGTTGCCGTTGAGGTGGCGAATGACGTCCACGCGGTCGTTCTGACCAAGCGACGCTACATCCAGCCCGCGCGCGCTCAGCAACTCGGCAATGCTGCGGTCGATGAGCTCCTGGGTGGACTCCGAAAGGCTTTCGACCTCGATAGGGGCGGGCTCCGTGCGCGTCGGCGCTGCGTCGAAGCACGCCATGAGCTGCTGCGCCATGGCGTTGATGGAGCGTACGGTCGAGAGGTCGGTGTTGACGCAGAGCATACCGACGATCTCGTCATCCTCGCGGATAAAGAACGTCGCGGACTCCAACGTCTTGCCGCCGGCACCGCGCCCCTCGTAGCCCGTAATAAACGGCAGGTCGCGATACTTGGGGTCGTGCATGATCTTGAGCGCCAGATCGGTGGCGGGACCGCCGATCTTACGGCCGCTCACGATGCCGTTGCGAATATCGACGATGGCGTGGTCGGGATCCGAGAAATCGTGCAGCACGATTTCGCTGTTCTTACCGAGTATCTGCTCCAGGAAATCGACCATCGGCAAAAAGCGGCGTACGGTCTCGTTCACGGGCAACTCCTTTGGGTGAAATCGGAAGGTTCATAACAATTTTTTCTCATGGTAACACGCTACTCTTCATCTCGTATATCCGCAGGTACATTGCGTAATACAGACGAACGGTAGGAATTTGGCGGTAAACGGTTGACCAAAAGAAAAGTTAGATGTTATTTTGACCAGACACTTTCCTGACCTGCGGAAATGCATTATCTCAGCTGAAGAATAGTCTGATAACAAAAAATTATTATTGAGAATGAGAATCATCTTTAATACGATATGCAACGAAGGCACAACCTCAACCCCGCACTGCGTCACAATAGAGCGTTAGATGCGAAAACAACTATTTCGAGGATTGGTGGTCAAATGACCCAGGAGACGGTTAAGAACGGCACTGAAGCCCTGTTCACTCGTGAAGGCATGCCTCCCGTTAAAGAAATGATCCCGTGTGCCCTTCAGCACGTACTGGCTTCGTTTGCCGGTATCATCACCCCGGCTGTCATCATGGCCGGCGTCTATGGCTTTAATAGCCAGCAGAGTACCGACATCATCCAGGTCGCGCTCATTCTTTCGGCGATCGATACAGCCCTTCAGGCCTTCGCTCCCTTCCGTCGCATCGGCGGCGGTCTGCCCATCGTCATGGGCGTTTCGTTCGCGTTCCTGCCGGCCCTGCAGGCCATGGGTGCCTCGGGCTTTAGCTTTGGTGCGCTGCTGGGCGGCGAGATTGTCGGCGGCGCCGTCGCGGTCCTCTTTGGTCTGGCTTACAGCAAGATTAAGTGGCTGTTCCCGCCCGTCGTGACCGGTACGGTCATCTTCTCCATTGGCGTCTCTCTCTATCCCACGGCCGTCAAGTATATGGCCGGTGGCATGGGTATGCCGCTGTGGGGCACTCCGCAGGCCTGGTGCGTCGCTCTTATCACCTTCGCCGTGGTCTTTGCGCTCGCCAACTTTGGCAAGGGCACGCTCAAGCTGGGGTCCGTGTTCTTTGGCATGATCGTTGGCATGATCGTTTCGATCCCCTTTGGCATGATCGACTTCTCCAGCGTCGCCACCGCTCAGGTCTTCGCCCTTCCCAAGCTCATGCCCTACGCGCTCGAGTTTGATCCCGAGGTCTGCATTACCCTCGCCGTCGTGTTCCCCATGGTTGCCATCCAGGTTATCGGTGACGTCTCCGCCGCCTGCCTGGGCTCCATCGACCGTATGCCCACCGAGCGCGAGCTCTCCGGCGCTATCGTGTCCCAGGGCCTCACCTCTATGGTCGGCGGCCTGCTGGGCGGTCTTCCCACCAGCGCCCTTGGCCAGAACGTGGGCATCATCTGCTCCAACAAGGTCGTCAACAAGTGGGTCTTTGTGATCATCGCGGCCGTCTTTGCCATCGCCGGCCTGTTCCCGCAGCTCTCTGCCGTCCTTTCCGCTATCCCGCAGCCCGTCATCGGCGGCGCGACCGTCGGCGTCTTTGGCACCATCACCATGAACGGCGTGCGCATGTTCACCCGCGAGGGCCTCACGCAGCGCACTACCACCATCGTCGGTACCTCCGTCGTCTTTGGCCTGGGTATCTGGATGGCCAGCGGCTGCCTTGCCGGCGAGGGTATGCCCACCTGGGTGTCCACCGTCATCGGCTCCAATGCCGTAACCCCCACCGCCATCATGGCCATTGTCCTTAACCTGATCCTTCCGCAGGCGCCGGTCGTGGCTCAGCACATCGATGCTGCCAAGGACGCTGCCGTGGATCTGGTCTTGCCCGAGAGCAAGAAGTAGCCAATTCGGTGCTATTCGTCGGCGGACGCATCGCCTCGTCCGCCGACGTCATGCGGCGCCAAGCCGCACTTCAAAGGGTTTGTCCCTTTGGTGAAGCGTTGACGGGAGAGGGCCCGTTTCCGGTGTAGGCCGGCGCTTCGCACTCCGCCATGTCAGAGGTGTCAAACCCCGCCTCTGATGTCGAAGGGAGCATCCATGCTTCTGGTCGCTAACGGTTCCGTCTTTACCCGCAACGCTCAGGCCCCGTTCATCCCCAACGGTGCAGTCGCCATTGACGGAGATACGATCGTCGAAGTGGGCCCCGAGTGCGAGCTCAAGGTCAAGTACCCGGATGCCGAGTACGTCGACGCCCGGGGCAACCTCATCATGCCCGGACTCATTAACTGCCACACCCACATCTACTCGGGTCTGGCCCGCGGCCTTGCCATTAAGGGCTGCAACCCCACCAACTTCCTGGAGAATCTTGAGCAGCAGTGGTGGAAGATCGACGACAACCTGACGCTCGACGGCACCAAGGCCAGCGCCTATGCCACGATTTTGGACTCTATCCGCGATGGCGTCACCACGATTTTCGATCACCATGCGAGCTTCTGCGAGATTCCGGGTAGCCTCTTTACCATTAAGGATGCAGCTCAGGAGCTGGGCATGCGTTCGTGCCTGTGCTACGAGGTCTCCGATCGCCGCGGCCAGGAAAAATGCGACCAGGCCATTGCCGAGAACGCCGAGTTTGCCCAGTGGGCCGCCAAGGAGCGTCGCGATAACGACAACCACATGATCGCCGCCATGTTTGGCGGACATGCCACCTTCACGCTTTCGGACGAGACCATGGACAAGATGGCCGAGGCCAACAACGGCCTGACCGGCTTCCACATCCATGTGTGCGAGGGCATGAACGATGTGTGGGACTCCCGCCTCAACCGCGGCGGCATCAGCCCCGTCGAGCGCCTGCTGCAGCACAATCTGCTGGGTCCCGACACCATGCTCGGCCACTGCATCCACGTGACGCCTGCCGAGATGGATATCGTCAAGGAGTCCGGTACCTGGCTGGTCAACAATCCCGAATCCAATATGGGCAACGCCGTGGGCTGCGCCCCCGTGCTCGAGTTCTTCCGCCGCGGCATCCCCGTGTGCATGGGCACCGACGCCTACACCCACGATATGCTCGAGAGCCTCAAGGTCTTCCTGATCATTCAGCGCCACAACGCCGCCATGCCCAACGTGGGCTGGTGCGAGGCCATGACGATGCTGTTCGAGAACAACGCCAAGATGGCGAGCAAGTACTTCGATCGCAAGCTCGGTGTGCTCGAGGCCGGCGCTGCCGCCGATGTCATCGTCATGGACTACAAGCCCTTTACGCCGCTGAGCGAGGAGAATATCGACGGCCACATGCTCTTTGGCATGATGGGCAAAAACTGCCGCACCACCATCATCAACGGCCGCGTCCTGTACAAGGATCGCGAGTTCGTTGGCATTGATGAGGACAAGATCAACGCGTGGACCATGGCCGAGTCCAAGAAGCTCTGGAGCACGCTCAACGATCGAACCTACTAATTCACAAGTAGATTCGCGCGCGTCGGATGTTTCGCCGCATCCGACGCGCGCATAGGCGGCCTCCGCGGGGTCGCCGGCGCTGTGCTAGCGCTACACCGTATTTGCGCCCGCCGCGCGGTCTCGCCGGGCGTTACAGAGAGGAGCTCACTATGAGCGACATCATGAGGCCGATCCCGTTTTCGCAGCTGATGAACTGGATCATCGAGGAGCACAAGACCCAGGACGCCATCTTTGGCGTGCGTAAGATGGTCACGACCAACCAGGAGGGTGCGCTTCCCATTTTTGACGAGCGCATCGAGACTCCGTTTGGCCCGGCTGCCGGTCCCAATACGCAGCTGGCCCAGAACATCGTGGCCTCTTATGTGGCCGGTTCTCGCTTCTTTGAGCTCAAGACCGTCCAGGTTATGGACGGCGAGGAGCTCTCCAAGTGCGTCAACAAGCCCTGCATCGTGGCTCAGGACGAGTGCTACAACTGCGAATGGTCGACCGAGCTCGAGGTTCCGCAGGCCTTTGCCGAGTATGTGAAGGCATGGTTTGCCTGCCACCTGATCGCTCGCGAGTACGGTCTGGGCAGCCCGGACGGCTTTGTCTTCAACATGTCGGTGGGCTATGACCTGGAGGGCATTAAGAGCCCCAAGGTCGACGCCTACATCGAGGGCATGAAGGATGCCAGCGGCTCCGACGTCTGGAACGAGTGCCGTGCCTGGGCGCTTGCCAACCTGGACAAGTTTGAGCATGTCGACGCTGCGTTTGTCGAGTCCATCCCGGCGCGCGTCTCCAACTCCATCACCGAGTCTACCCTGCACGGCTGCCCGCCGGCGGAGATCGAGCGCATCGCGACCTACCTCATCACCGAGAAGGGCCTCAACACCTACATCAAGTGCAACCCCACGCTGCTGGGCTATGAGTTTGCACGTCAGCGCCTCAACGAGCTGGGCTTTGACTATATCGTCTTTGATGACACGCACTTCCGCGAGGATCTGCAGTGGGCCGATGCCGTGCCCATGTTCGAGCGCCTGATTGTCCTGTGCGCCGAGCGCGGTCTGGAGTTCGGCGTCAAGCTGACCAACACGTTTCCCGTCGACGTGACCAGGAACGAGCTGCCTTCCACCGAGATGTACATGTCCGGCCGTTCGCTGTTCTCGCTGACCATCGAGGCCGCCCGCCGCATTACCGAGCAGTTCGATGGCAAGCTGCGCATCAGCTACTCCGGCGGTGCCACGGTCTACAACATCCGTGCCCTGTATGACGCCGGCATTTGGCCCGTCACCCTGGCGACTGACGTGCTCAAGCCCGGTGGTTACGAGCGCTTTAGCCAGATGGCCGGCGAGTTTACCGACCTGGACGGCAAGCCGTTTGAGGGCGTCTCGCTCGAGGCCGTGACCGCGATCCAGACCGACTCGCTCACCAACCCGCTCTACAAGAAGCCGCTGCGCCCGCTGCCCGATCGCAAGGTCGCCGGCAAGAGCCCGCTTTCCGACTGCTTTACCACGCCGTGCCGTACGAGCTGCCCCATCCAGCAGGATATTCCCGCCTACCTGGCGGCTGTTGACGAAGGTCGCTTCGAGGACGCGCTCAACATCATCATCGAGCGCAACGCCCTGCCGTTCATTACCGGCACCATCTGCCCGCATCCCTGCGGCCGTGCCTGCGAGCGTGCGTTTTACGAGCCCGAGGGCGCCCAGATTCGCGCCAGCAAGCTCAAGGCCGCCCGCGAGGCCATGGCCGCCGTGCTGCCCAAGCTGCGCGCCCAGGCCATCGCCAACGACGGCGAGCGCAACGTTGCCGTTATCGGCGGCGGCCCGGCCGGCCTGGCGACGGCGTTCTTCCTGACACGTGCCGGCGTGCCCGTCACCATCTTTGAGGCCCGCGATTCGCTCGGCGGCGTGGTCCGTCACGTCATCCCCGAGTTCCGTATCGCCAGCGACGATATCTCCCACGACGCCGAGCTCTGCCTGGCCTTTGGTGCCAAGGTGCAGCTCAACGCCCGCGTGGAATCCATCGACGAGCTCAAGGCCCAGGGCTTTACCGACGTGGTCGTGGCCACCGGTGCCTGGATGCCCGGCTCTGCGGGCCTGGGCGAGGGCGCCGAGCTCGACGTGCTGGAGTTCCTCGAGGCCGCCAAGAAGGGCGAGAAACTTGAGCTGGGCGAGGATGTCGTGGTCATCGGCGCCGGCAACACCGCCATGGACGCGGCTCGCGTGGCCAAGCGCCTGGCCGGCGTGAAGAACGTGCGCCTGGTGTATCGCCGCACCAAGAAGCAGATGCCCGCTGACGAGGAAGAGCTCGATCTTGCTCTTGCCGACGGTGTTGAGTTCTGCGAGCTGCTGGCCCCCAAGGCGCTTAACGGCGCCGTGCTGACCTGCGACGTTATGGAGCTTGGCGAGCCGGATGCAAGCGGCCGTCGCAGCCCCGTCGCCACGGGCGAGACCGTCGAGCTTTCCGCCACCACGGTGATCTGCGCCGTGGGCGAGGGCATCGATGCCAGCCTGTACGATGCCGCGGGCGTCGAGCACGACCGTCGCGGCCGCCTTGCCGCCACCTCCACCGGCGTCGAGGGCGTTTGGGCTGCCGGTGACTGCCGTCGCGGTCCGGCCACCGTGGTCGAGGCTATCGCCGACGCCGCCGAGGTCGCCCGTGCCATCGCCGGCGTGGACTTTAACAAGTACGTCGACTGCAACGAGCAGGCCGGCCGCGAGGACACCTGCTACGAGCGCAAGGGGTCGCTGTGCCGTGACAAGCGCAACTGCACCAAGACCCGCTGCCTGGGCTGCGGCTCGGTGTGCGAGGTCTGCTGCGACGTGTGCCCCAACCGCGCCAACGTGGCAATTAAGGTGCCGGGCCTGGCCAAGCATCAGGTCGTCCATGTCGACGGCATGTGCAACGAGTGCGGCAACTGCGCCGTGTTCTGCCCCTACCAGGAGGGTCGTCCCTACAAGGACAAGCTCACCCTGTTCTGGAGCGATCAGGACATGGAGAACTCCGAGAACGAGGGCTTCCTGGCCGTGGACGAGGACCACTTTAAGGTTCGCATCGCCGGCACGGTTCGCACCGTCTCGGTCGATGCCGTCAACACCGGTCTGCCCGAGGCCGTCCGCCTGACCATCAAGGCCGTGCGCGACAGCTATCCGTATCTCCTTAAGAAATAGGCGAGTCTCTTATGGCCAAATCCATTCAACATAACGTGGCCTACGTTGCCTGCGGAAGCGGCTGTGCCTCCGCAGGCGGCGACGCCCGCTGCAGCGAAGGCTGCATTGGCTGTGGCGCCTGCGTCACGGCCTGCCCCCACGGCGCCATTGCGCTGGTCGATGGCATCGCCCGCGTTGATCGCTCCAAGTGCACGGGCTGTGGCCTGTGCGGCATGGCGTGCCCGCAGCGCGTGATTGCCTTCGTTCCCGGCTACCAGAACATTCTGGTGCGCTGCAACAACACCGATAAGGGCGCCATTGCGCGCAAGATCTGCGACACGAGCTGCATCGGTTGCGGTATGTGCGCCAAAAAGTGCCCTGCCGGCGCTATCCGCATCGAGGACAACTGCGCCCATATCGACGGCGCGGACTGCCTGTCGTGCGGCATGTGCGCCGTCGTCTGCCCGCATGGCGCCATTCACGACCGCACCGGCATCGCCGCCGGCGTGTAGAAGGGAATCACCATGGCACAGGAATTCACTTTTACCGTTAACGGCGTGGAGCGCACAACGACCCAAAACAAACCGCTGCTGCGCTACCTGCGCGACGACCTGCATATCCATTCCGCCAAGGACGGCTGCTCCGAGGGCGCCTGCGGTACCTGCACCATCCATGTGGACGGCGCGGCCGTCAAGGCCTGCGTGCTGACCACCGCCCTTGCCGCCGGCCGCAACATCGTGACCGTCGAGGGCCTGCCCGAGGACGTGCGCGAGGCGTTTGTGTACGCCTTTGGCGCCGTGGGCGCCGTGCAGTGCGGCTTTTGCATCCCCGGCATGGTCATGGCGGGCGCGGCGCTCATCGCCGAGGACCCCGAGCCCACCGAGGAGCAGATCAAGTACGCCATCCGCGGCAACGTCTGCCGCTGCACCGGCTACAAGAAGATTATCGAGGGCATTTCGCTGGCCGCTGCGGTGCTCCGCGGCGAAAAGCAGATCGACGAGGATCTGGAGCGCGGCGATGACTACGGCGTGGGCAAGCGCGCCTTCCGTATCGACGTGCGCAAGAAGGTGCTCGGCGAGGGCAAGTATCCCGACGACATCGACGAGCTCGATCAGCCGGGCCTGATCTATGCCAGCGCCGTGCGCTCCAAGTATCCGCGCGCCCGCGTGCTCTCCATCGACACCTCCAAGGCCGAGGCCCTGCCCGGTGTGGTGGGCATCCTGCGCGCCGAGGACGTGCCGGTCAACCAGGTCGGCCACCTTATCCAGGACTGGGACGTCATGATCGCCCAGGGCGATATCACCCGCTGCGTGGGCGATGCCATCGTGCTGGTGGTTGCCGAGGACGAGGCGACGCTCGAGAAGGCCAAGAAGCTCGTAAAGATCGATTACGAGCCGCTGGAGCCCGTGCGCAACATTGTCGAGGCCAAGGCCGCCGACGCCCCACGCCTGCATGACAGCTTCTTTGCCTTTGGCAACACGGTGGAGCTTAAGGACAACGTGTGCCAGAGCCGCCATGTGACGCGCGGCGACGCCGCCAAGGCGCTGGCAGAGAGCGCGTTCACCGTGACGCAGCGCTTTACCACGCCCTTTACCGAGCATGCCTTCTTGGAGCCTGAGTGCGCCGTCGCCTTCCCGTACAAGAACGGCGTCAAGGTGCAGTCGACCGACCAGGGCGCCTACGACACGCGCAAAGAGTGTGCCCACATGTTTGGCTGGGACAACGAGCCCGAGCGTGTGGTCGTCGAGACCATGCTCGTGGGTGGCGGCTTTGGCGGTAAGGAGGACGTTTCGATCCAGCACCTGGCCGCGCTTGCTGCCTATAAGCTCCAGCGTCCTGTGAAGTGCAAGCTCACGCGCGCTGAGTCGCTCGCCTTCCATCCCAAGCGCCATGCCATGGATGGCACCTTTACACTGGGCTGCGACGCCGAGGGCAACTTTACCGGCCTGGACTGCGAGATCAACTTTGACACCGGCGCCTACGCGTCGCTGTGCGGCCCGGTGCTCGAGCGCGCCTGCACGCATGCGGTCGGCCCCTACAAGTACCAGAACACCGACATTCGCGGTTTTGGCTACTACACCAACAACCCGCCCGCCGGCGCGTACCGCGGCTTTGGCGTCTGTCAGTCCGAGTTTGCACTCGAGAGCCTGATCGACTTGCTGGCAGAGAAGGTCGGCCTGGATCCGTGGGAGATTCGCTACCGAAACGCCATCGAGCCGGGCGAGGTTTTGCCCAACGGCCAGATTGCCGACTGCTCCACGGCGCTTAAGGAGACGCTGCTCGAGGTCAAAGATGCCTACTATGCGCATCCCGGACACGCCGGTATCGCCTGCGCCATGAAGAATGCAGGCGTGGGCGTGGGTCTGCCTGATGCCGGCCGCTGCAAGATTCGCATCGAGGACGGCGTGGCCGTGGTCTATGCCGCCACGTCCGACATCGGCCAGGGCTGCAACACCGTCTTTTTGCAGGACGTTGCCGAGGCCTGCGGTCTGCCGCTTCGCTGCATTGCCAACGGCGAGTGCTCCACCGAGAACGCTCCCGACTCCGGCACCACGTCTGGTTCGCGTCAGACGGTCGTGACCGGCGAGGCTGTGCGCGGCGCCGCTTTCCTGCTGCGCGATGCCATGGTTGGCATCGAGGCCGGCAAGCCTGCGCCCGCCGCTCCCGTGAGCGCGCATGGCGACGGCGTCAAGATCGAGTACAACGACGGTCGCGCCTATCAGCTGCGCGCGCAGGAGCTCGTCGCTGGTCAGGGTATGCATCCTCAGGACCCCGCGACCGCCATCAAGGCGCTCGAGGGATGCGAGTTTGGCTACGTGTATCTGGAGCCGACCGACAAACTGGGCGCCGACGTCCCCAATCCCAAGAGCCACATCTGCTACGGCTTTGCCACGCACGTGGTCATTCTGGATGATGACGGCCGCGTGAGCGAGGTCTATGCCGCGCACGATTCCGGCAAGGTGGTCAACCCCATCTCGATCCAAGGTCAGATTGAAGGCGGCGTGCTCATGGGTATGGGCTATGCGCTTACCGAGGACTGGCCGCTCAAGGACTGCGTGCCCCAGGCAAGGTACGGCACACTCGGGCTGTTCCGTGCGCCCGAGATTCCGGATATCCACGCCATCTACGTGGAGAAGGACGAACTGCTGCCCGTGGCATACGGCGGCAAGGGCATCGGCGAGATCGCAACGATCCCCACGGCGCCCGCCGTGCAGAACGCCTACCGCGCGTTTGACGGCAAGCTGCGTCCGGATCTGCCCATGGTGGATACGCCGTACAGCCGCGCCCGTCACCGCGGGTAGGGTAGAGCGCGGATGGCATTTCTGACGGGCTGTTCGCGCTCACCATCAACTGCATATGCTGTGCCTTTGGCCCCGGCTCCATCGCGAGCCGGGGCCTTTTGTTTGGAGCGGAAACTGTGTCCCGGAATAGGCGCTCAGAATGGGATGCGCTTTCCGGTTGGAGCTTCAAACGGAAAGTGCATCCCGGAATCCGCGCCTGGAATGGGACACACTTTCCGGAACAGCCCTCAACCGGAAACTGCGACCCGGAATCGATGCTCAGAATGGGATGCGCTTTCCGAATCGCCTTCAGGCGGAAATTGCATCCCATTCCGAGTCTTCATTCTGGGACACGCTTTCCGCAAGGAGCGGAACTGCGGACGATTTCCTGGACCGTCACGCGGCCCTTCCCAGCGCGGCGCGGAACTCGGCCGGCGTGCGGCCGCCGAGCGCATCGCTGCGCCTCTCCGTATTGTAGCGGCCGATCCAGCCACCGAGCTCCTCGATGAAGCGGGCGGGGGCCCAGCCCGTCCAGTCCCTGCCGTGCCAGAACTCCCTCTTGAGCAGGCCGAAGAAGCCCTCCATCGCCGCGTTGTCCGGGCTGCAGCCCTTGGCGGACATGCTCCTGGTGAGGCCATGCCCCTCGCAGATCGAGATCCAGCCGGGCCAGCGGTAGTGCCCGCCGCGGTCGGAGTGGATGACGGGGCCCTCGCCGGGCGCGAGCAGCGCGCAGGCGTCCTCGAGCGTCGAGTTGGCGAGCGCGGCGTCCGGGCGCTCGCCGGCCCTCCACGCCACGACCGAGGAGTCGAAGCAGTCCCTGATGGCCGACAGGTAGACCTTCCTGCCGGAGGGCAGCCTGAACTCGGTGATGTCGGTGAGCCACAGGAAGTTCGGCAGGGCCGAGCGGAAGTCGCGCCGCACGAGGTTCGGCGGGGCCGGCGTCGGCTCGCCCGCGTAGGAGCTGTAGGCCCTCCTCTTCCTCCTCATCCACCTGGGGACCAGGCCCTCCTCGCGCATGATGCGGCGGACGACCTTCTCCGAGGCGCGGACGGGCTCGTCGAGCTCGCGGAGCCTGCGCACCACGAAGCGGTAGCCGCGCGCGCCGTCGCCGTCCTCCAGGAACACGCGCCGCACGAGGGCCCTCAGCGGCGCCAGGCGGTCCGGCCTGGCGATCGCGCGCCGCTGGTAGTCATAGGAGCTCCTCGATATCCTCAAGAAAGCGGTGAGTTCTCTCAAGGACCACTTCCCCGCAGGCCTCAGGCGGTCTATCACCAGGGTCTTCTCCCTGTTCGACATCCCGTCGAGGCTCGCGGCTTTTAAAACGTCGTTCACCGCCCTGAGGACGGCGTTCTCCAGGACGAGGCGCTCTATCAAGGCGTCCTTGTCGTCCGGGTCGATGTCGGGGTACACCGGACCGTCCCCGACGACCTTCGGCAGCTCCATCTTCGCGACCGCCCTCCCGACGGTTCCGCCCGCGGCCACGAACCTCGTCCAGCGCGCGACGGCGCTCTTGCTCGGACCGTCGAGCTCCCGGGCTATCTCTCTGCACGAGAGCCCGGAGCGGCGGAGCTCCCCGGCCCTCTCTACTACGGCTTTACTGTATGTCATGCGGACTCCAAACCGGACCTTGACGGTCCAACTTTTTGTCCGCAGTCCCAGCTTCGTCGGGAAACCATGTCCCATTTTGAGCATTCAATCTGGGACATGGTTTCCGCGGGTGCTGCCAACCGGAAAGCGTGTCCCGGTTTGGCAGGCAGACGGGCATAAGCTCAGCAGCTCCTACAGGTCTACCTCGTTGAGCCATGTCGGCAGCGCGGTCTGCCGGATACCTGCCGTCTGCAGCTTTTTAGCGAGCATTCCTGCCGAGCGGACCTCGTTCATGGTAAAGCGCAGCAGAGGGTGACCGTAGAGCGATAGGTGTGCCTCGCGCTGTCGTTCGGCAACGAGCGCCTCGGCGGTGGTACGTCCGGCTAGCATGGTCTGGTCGGTATATTTGATGAGCCCGTCGAGCTCGCCCAGTGTGAGTTCCCGCGCCTGGCGCTCCCAGGCAAAGTCCGTTCGTATGGGCTTGGCCGAATCGAAGGGGTCCGTCAACTCGTATTGAAGCCAGTCGGGCGCAAAACCCGTCTCGATCATGACGGCGCGGGCGACCGATTCCCCGCCGCTCTCGGCGCGGGCATCGGCATATCGAAGCGTTGTGAGAGCCGTACGAATCGCGCGACCATTGCGGGCGGTCGCTCGTTGCTCGACGGCCTCCATCAACTGCTCTCGTGTAAGGCCGAGCTTTGAGATCGCCGAATCGGCAATGGGCATGCCGTCGGCAAAACCAGTTTGCAGCAGGCAATCTGTGGCCGTTTGGATGGGCGGCGTTACCGATATGCCGGATAGACGGATTGCTCCGGTCGGCTCGATCTGATGCCGCTGAATATGCGCGCCCGGGCGAGCCGACGGCTTGGTGACGCTGCAGACATGCACGACATTCAGGTGTCGCCACGAGACCTCGAGCCCCAGCAGGCAGGCGGCCGAAAACGAGCAGAACGTCCAATCGGGGTGGATGATCGCAAGGGCGCGAATAATCTCGCAATGACGCCGCGCCCGGTTGAGTTTATCCCAGCGCATTTTACGCGCGAACAGTCCCGGCATGGGCGAGACGACCATGTCGCCGATGCGCCGAAGGAGCGCTTTTCGGATCGCCGTGCTCGGGGGAATCAGGCAACGCCCCTCTTGTTCGGCTTGAGTAAGCAGTTGGTCGATGAGTTGGTTATTGCAATGGGTCATGAGCTACCGCCTTCTTTTTGGGTAGCAAAAACGTATCAGCCGCAACTTGCCGCCCAACTGACCAAAAGCTGACCAAAATCTAACCATGCAGGTAGATGGCCTGTTTTTGGCGACATTTTTACATCCGAATCGGTGGGCGGTAATCGGCGACCTTGAACGGTAGCTAGATATGAAGTCTTGGTAAGTTTCGGGACGTGTACTTTTTTGAAAAAGAGCAATCTATCTGCTGTTTTGTGTTTCTGGATTGCATGTTTGAAGGCATGTGATAAGGGCTGCGGATCGTCGTTTTGTATCTGCGGAAACTGTGACCCGGAATTGCCGCTCGGAATGGGATACGCTTTCCGGAACAGCCCTCAACCGGAAACTGTGTCCCAGATTTCGGCCTCAGAGTGGGATGCCGTTTCCGGATCGGGCCTCAAGCGGAAATTGCATCCCGGAATGAGCGCTCAGAGCGGGATGAACTTTCCCAATGGGGCCGCAGACGGAAACCGTGTTCCGGATTCGACGCTCAGAATGGGATTCGCTTTCCGGTAGGGGCTTCAAATGGAACATGCGTCCCGGGGCCCCACACGGCGTCGCCACACAACTTTGTGTCCGCACGGACGGCTATGTTTACTGCAACGTAGCCATTCGTGGAAAGGACGGATGCCATGGCAACGGATAAGACCGGTTATGTGAGCGTTGGTGCCCGGATCGAGGATAAGGTCATGCCCGATCGCGTGATCTTTAGCATTGGCTTTGGCGGCCGCTTTGATACCAAGGAGGCGTGCCTGGACGATTACAACGCCGATCGCGCCAAGGTCGCCGCCGCGCTGGTGCCCTTTGGTCTGGATGACGAGTTAACGTGTCGCCGGTACACCTGCTATGCGCAGACGACGCGCAAAAGGGCAATCATCGTGGGCTACGACTACTATGCGTACGGCACGGTTGCCGCGCCTGTCGATTCGATTGACTGTGCGGCTGTGTGGACGGCGCTCAACACCTGCGGATCGCATGCCGACATGAACATTCGATTTGAACTTGCGGATGAGCGCGCGGCGGAGGACGTCCTGATTGCCCGCGCTGTCGAGCGCGCCCGCGGTAATGCACAGGCGCTTGCTGCGGCGGCGGGGGCTAAGCTGGGCGGCATCAAGCATATCTCGTATAACAGCCGGCCGGGGGATTATGGCGGGGTGTACTGCGCTGCCATGGGCGCTCCCGATGGGGTATCCGGAGGCCTTGGGGAAACGGTGCTGGATCCGGAACCCATCGAGGTCGAGTGCTCCGTGGACGTGGAGTGGTGGCTGGAATAGCGGACGAGTCGGGTGGGCGTCGAGCCTTCATGACTGAAAAACCATTTGTTAAACCCAACGTCCGTGGGTAGAATAAAGTCGACGGCAGCCCAAGTGGTGAAGAGCTGGGCAGCGCCGTTACTTAGTTTAAGGGGTCAATGCCTTAGCGGCGTCGACCCCTCTTTTTATGCTTCGCACGCTGCTTGAGTGCCTCGGTAAGCCCGATAAGCGCCGTGAGGAGCGAGACCAAAGCGGTCAGGAGCTTCACGAAATCAATCAGATTGGTCATTTCATGTCCGCGTGGGCGCCTATTCTTACGGCAATGTAGCCGCCTATGTAGCTATGTAGCAAGCGGCAAGCAACGGAGAAAGGCCCTAACCTTGTCAGCTGAAAAGACGCCGGGTATCTCGGCTATCGATACGACGAACTTTGCGCGCCAGATCGTGCTGGACTTTGAGTTTGCGCCGGTGCCAAAGCAGCGCCAGCGTCGTGGACTGCGCAACGAGATTATCGAGGTCGGCGCCGTCAAGCTCGATTACCACGGCAACGTTATGGGCGAGTTCTCGCAGTTTGTGCAGACGGAATTTACCGAAGGCGTTGCGTTTCCCGTCCGCGAGCTTACGGGGATATCGGCTGTGGACACCGCGATGGCCGATCTGCTCTACGTGGTGATCAAAAGGCTCAGCGATTGGGTCGGTCGCTACTCCGCCCAGGTGGTTTGCTGGAGTGGGACGGACCGTCGACAGCTTTTGACCGAGTGCCAGGCAAAGCACATCGATCTTTCCGCATTTCCTACGGACTGGGCCGACATACAGGCGTTTTACACCTCGATCATGGACGTTGGCAGCCACGGGTGCGTCTCTTTGAGTGACGCGGCGACGTGGTTTGGCATCGAGTTCGACGAGTCGACGGGCCACGCCCACAGCGCCTTAGCCGATGCGCGCGTGACCGCCAAGCTGCTCAAGCAGATGATGGAGGGGGACTATCACGTGAGTCCGCGCGCCCAGGAAGTCCGCCAGCGGTGGGGGATGGGCGAGTGAGCCCAGACGCGCCTTTCCAGCAAGTGCCTCGAGCTGGGTGACCTGCTGCTGAAGCTGAAGGCGGAGGGGAGGTAGGAGGCTCATTTGGCGACAAGCGGACGGAATGGTTGCGCGAAGGATTCTAGGATCAGCAGCAGAAGACTGCGTTTGGGATCCTACTCAAGGACGCGCTGACACTCGCTGGGACCAAGCAGGTCAAGAGCGTGGACATCGAGATGGCTTCCATTATCGAAGAGCGGCTTGCTAACATGATTCGCTGGACGAATAGGCAGAGACCCGTGACGCTGCGTGCGTCATCGTGCACAATGAGGTGTATAGGCTGCCAGTGGCGAACTATCCCGACGAGGTTCTGAGCAACTGCATCACCGAGATTTTCGAATACTTCTACGAAGAGGGATTTGGCGGCGTAGAGCAATCTGATTTTACGCGTTTGCAGGAGGAAGCCGGTATGGCAGACGAACTTGTTTTTAGTGCTGGCGAGATAGTTTACGCCATGCCTCAACTGCCCAAAGTTACATCTGTGCCGCTGAACGGTAGCGCCGTGCTGGTTGGTTTTAAGGACGCTCCCGATGGGGAGGAGGTCCTCTTTGATTTTGACCCTCGGGCTGAAAGGGCTACGAAGCTCGACTATGAACTTGCAGCCGTTAGCGGGCTCCTCACGGGTGCGTTGAATATCCTTTGGCAGAAAGACTTCAACCTAGAGGGTGCCAAAGAGTGGAGCGACGAGAAGGTTGGCAAATTCGTTCTTACGATTGCCAAGTCTGCGGGTATGACAAAGGCGGATGCAACTCTAGAAGACGCTATTCGCTTTCTAGAGAAAGAGTTTCCTCTTGCCACGGACAAGCTGACTGCCGAGTTTGGCGGCGGGCTCCAACATCATCTGCGGGATTTCTCGCACCACCCGAGCTTGGTTGGCCTTGCGTGTTCGATCCTCTCGCAATTCACCTGCAAAGGCTATGGTACCGATACGGCCGGCCGGTTTGTCGCCTTTGACCTGCCTGCCGCCGCCTTCGATCCCGACTGCCCTCTTGTAGGCAGGAACGTTCCAGAGAAGATCGCGTTTGGCACTCTGTTCTGGGCGATGCATCTCGTGAGCGACATGGCGGGGTCTAGTTCAAACCCCGGTAAGGGGACGGGCATTCCCGGCGTCGTGCTGTCCCTGCTAAAGGAGCTCTCCTCCCTGCCTGTTTTTCAAGACATGCAGATTGCCTATAAGGGCGAGGATATTCGCATTCAGCAATGGATCTCAAAGCTGTTTAACGGAACGGCGTTCAAAACCGAGGACGGCAAGCCCATTCGCTTCGACCTTCGGACGGAAGTCGGCCTGCTCGATCAAGCTTTAAGCCAGGTGCCAGCAGTCGTGGCCAACGAGGTTATCGTTCGTTGTCTCTACATGCTTTCAAGGCTCAAGGCCGAGCTGGAACGTTGCGAAGTGAGCAAGGTTTCCGGCTTGCAAAAGCTCAAGGCTTCGCATTTCATGCCCTATAACAGCAGGGTTCTCACTCGCATGGTCACGGTTTCGAGCACTTCGTTCGTTTTGGTGAATCTAGCGACGGCGGCGGCCAGGGCGGGTATCGAATGCGAGGGGAACAAGGTCGTGTTCGCCCAGAAGCTCTTCTTGCGAATAAACTACGTTGGAGTTGGACGCCTTGCGTTTGCCCTCCATGCCGACTGGGGCTATATGGCGGAGGAAATGTCCGAGGCTTGGACTGAGCGCGCCAGGCGCCGCCAGGATATCTTCGATAGATTTCACTTTTATAGCCTAGATAGAGAAACGACGAGGATTGCCTTCTCGCTGAAGCTTGCCGCCATCAACTACGACTGCGGGAACGAGAAGAACGAAGTGCGCAAAGGGCAAAAGAGGAGCTGGGCCCGCGCGTGGCAGGATTCGGTCGCGGATGGCCTAGGCATTGATGCAGACGGCTACTTTTTGAGCGAGGAAGATGCGTACGGAGCCCTTGAGACAGTTTCGCGGCGGCGAGGCGGTAAAGTGCGTGCCTTGCTTGTTGCACAGGAGTTGGTTGAGTTTCGCCCCTATTCCCAGATGGGAGATGAAGAGAAAAAGGAATACAAAGGTTTGAAGGAGAGTGGATCTTGGGTTAAACACGAATTTCCCAGGAGACAAGACGCGGTTGATTTGGACGCCATACGTTCTCTCGAGAAACGTTGCGGGACACGCTTCCGCGAGCTTTCAGGTACATTGCCAAAGTTCTTGGTGGGCGGCGTCATTGTCGTGGCGGCGGCCGTAGGCGCAGGAGGGGCGGCCGCGGTACTCGCTCCGGATATTGCTGTCGGTATCTTCGGAGGCTCATTTGCCGGCCTTCACGGGGCTGCGCTTGTCAATGCGAGCCTTGCTGCAGCTGGCGGTGGGGCCTTGGCCGCCGGCGGCATGGGCATGGCCGGTGGCACTGCTTTGATTACGGGCGGCGGTGCCGCGCTTGGTCTATTGGGTTCCGGCGGCGTTGCCTTGGCGGCATCGATGGGGGAGGACTACGCGCAGTTCGTGCTCGTCGAATGTTCGAGGCTCCTTGCTTTTCTTGATGTGGCTACTGACCGCTGCCCGCATGAGGGGGCCATTTTGGTGCGGAAAGCAGCCGAGGCCGTGCAGCGCGGCATCGCTGGCATTGAAGAAGATGTCGAGAAGGAGAACGGAAAGGGAAATCGCAAGGATGGCAAGTTGCTTAAGCAACTGAAGAAGGGTCTTGGGTATTTGACTTCGACCCTTAAGCAGATCGAGAAGATGCAGAGGCGCCTTGGCACCGCCGGTGAGGGTGAGCCGCTCAACAGCTTGCCGGCATCGGGTGATGAATAGGTACACTGCATATTGATGCCCCGGGAATGGCCTCTGATATGAGTCGCCGGGGTTTATTTTGTTTGGGTATGTAAAATTACTGGTTGGGTCAATAAATCAGTGATTGGTGATACCACTTACCAGATTTGTTAAACTATTGGTTGGCCGAAAGCTCAAATCATGGCTTTCGGTTGTAAAATACATGGTTGGAATTCTATTTTTCGCAGAGAGGTCCAACCATGGCCGATAAGACCGCGTTCGACTACGTGAACGAGATATGGAGCATCGCGAACTACGTGCGTGATGTCATTCGCCCCGCCGACTACAACAAGCTCATCCTCCCATTCGCCGTGCTGAGGCGCTTCGAGTGCGCCCTCGAGCCGACGCGGGCGGCCGTGAGCAGACAGGCCGCCAAGGGGGTCTGGGACGACGACGACCCGAAGTACTGCGCCCTCTCCGGCCACTGCTTCTACAACGTCACGAGCTTCACACTCTCCAACCTCGGGGCGACGAAGACCTGCGACGCCCTCATGGCCTACATCAACGGCTTCTCCGCGAACGCCCGCGAGGTCCTGCAGCGCTTCGAGATGCGGCAGACCTGCGAGAAGCTCGACGAGAAGGGCATGCTCTACGAGGTGTGCACACGCTTCTCGGGCTTCGACCTCGGGTCCGAGACGGTCTCCGACCGCATGATGACCGACATCTACGAGCACCTCATCCAGCGATACGGCGAGGAGATCTCGCAGGACGCCGAGGACTTCATGACGCCCAAGGACGTCGCCCGCCTCGCAACCGCGCTGCTCTTCGCAAACGAGGACACGCTGCTCAACGCCGACAACGGCGACATCCGCACGCTCTACGACGGCAGCTGCGGCACCTGCGGCTTCATCTGCGACGCGCTCGACCAGCTCGACGAGTGGCACGACAAAGGGCACTTCAGCAGCCCAACCAAGATCGTCCCCTACGGCCAGGAGCTCGAGGACGCGACATGGGCCATGGGCAAGGCAGCCCTTATGCTGCGCAACATCGCCGGGGGCTCGGGAGACGTGCTCGACCAGATGACCGACCTGTCGGCCGGCATCATGCTCGGCGACACCCTCGACGACGACAGGTTCGAGGGACGCACCTTCAACTACCAGCTCACGAACCCGCCCTACGGCAAGGAGTGGAAGAAGGAGAAGGACGTCGTCCTCGAGGAGATGGGACGCGGCTTCGAGGGCAGGTTCGGCGCCGGCAAGCCCGACATTGACGACGGCAGCATGCTCTTCATGCAGAACGTCGCGGCGAAGATGGCGCCGCCCGAGGAAGGCGGCGGCAAGGCGGCCATCGTGCTCTCGGGTTCCCCGCTGTTCAACGGGGATGCCGGCAGCGGGCCATCGGGCATCCGCCGCTGGCTGTTCAGCGAGGACCTCGTTGACTGCATCGTGAAGCTGCCGACCGAGATCTTCTACCGCACGGGCATCGCAACCTACATCTGGGTGCTCAACAACCACAAGCCGGAGAACCGCAAGGGGTACGTGCAGCTCATCGACGCCTCGGAGGAGAAGACCGCCCTGCGCAAGAGCCAGGGGAACAAGCGCTACGAGGTCGGCGAGGACCAGGCCGCGTGGATCGTGCGCACCTACGTAGACGGGCACGACCACGGCAGGTCGGTCATCGTTCCCGTCGAGGACTTCATGTACCGCAAGGTGACCACGCAGCGCCCGCTGCGCGTTGTCATTGAGCCCTCGGCCGATGGGCTGGATGCCCTCTTTACCCTCAGCAAGCCCATGGAGAAGCTGTCGGACGCGAGCCGCGCCGCCATTCGCTCCTGGGTTGAGAAGAACGAGGGCGCCTCGCTCACATACAGCGAGGTCCTGGCTGCGACCGAGAAGCTTCACAAAGCGATCGAGAAGCCCAAGCCACAGAAGACGAAGCTCGTCGAGGCGCTCGTCAAGGTGTTCGGTCGGCAAGACCCCTCCGCGGAGCCGGCGGTCGATGCGAAGGGCAACCCGGTGTTCGACCCCGAGCTCAAGGACACGGAAAACATTCCAATCGGCATGGAAATCGACGACTACATGGCGAGCGAGGTGCTGCCCTACGCTCCCGACGCCGTGGTGGACGGGTCGGTAAGGGACGAGCCCAAGTTCGACAACAAGACGGGTCTCACGGCCAACCCGCTTGGCGACGGTGGGGTGGGCGTGGTCGGCACGTCGATCTCGTTCAACAGGTACTTCTACAAGTACGAGAGCCCCCGTGCCCCCGAGGTCATCGCGAAGGAGATTCTCGAGCTCGAGGACGGCCTCGGCTCGCTCATGAGGGGGTTCCTGGCATGAGGACGAGAAGGGAGATAAACAGTGCTGAGTGGTTCGGTGAGGTGCCGGACGGCTGGAACATGGTGCCGTTGCCGAGGCTTTTTATGAGCAGCAAGGGAATGACCGTCACTAGGGCTGACTTAGTTGACGAAGGAGCTCCCGTCGTCAATTACGCCCAAGTGCATTCGAAGTTAAACAATAGATTCGGTATCCACGAAGAGCTCATAAAGCACGTCCCTACGGGCATGGTTCCAAAAGGGCTGAAATATTCCGAGAAAGGTTCCTTTATCTTCGCCTGCACATCAGAGGACCTTGCCGGGGCGGAGACTGCATATACAACGATTCTGAGCGGCCGGTTAATCCCGGAGGCGATACCCTGCTCCTCTCTCCGGTTGACGAGGTTGAGAATAAGTACCTTGCATATCTTTTCTCTACCGACATGTGGCGCTGGCAGATTCGGCGCGACTTGATCGATGTGAAAGTTTTTCACGTTAACCAAGGCAACCTGCACGAGACCTACGTCACAGTCCCGCCTTGTGATGTCCAACGCCGTATCGTCTCCTACCTCGACGAGCGCTGCGCGGCCATCGACGATGACGTGAAGAAGCGCCAAAAGGTCATAGAGAGGCTCAAGGAGTACAAGAAGTCCCTCATCGCGCATGCTGTGACAAAGGGCCTCGACCCAACCGCAGAGATGAAAGACAGCGACATTAAGTGGGTAGATCAAATTCCCTCTAATTGGCAGACCTCCAAGCTCAAAGCTCTATTTCAAATTACAAAACGAATTGCCGGGGTTGAAGGATTGACAGTTCTGTCGATTACACAAGATGGAATTAGGCCCAAAGATTTCAGCACAGGAAAAGGGCAATTTGCTGAAACATACTCACATTATCAACTCGTACATCCTGGCGATTTTGCGATGAACCACATGGACCTCTTAACAGGTTGGGTGGATATATCTCGCTATGAAGGAGTGACAAGTCCTGACTACCGAGTGTTTTCAGCCCGTGACCTTGCGGTAAGCAACCCGAGTTACTACCTCTACCTCTTCCAGATGTGCTACCTCAATCGGGTGTTTTTCGGTTCAGCAAATGGAGTTGCTGACAAGGGGCGCATGCGACTACAAACCAACGCATTTAACAACTTCGTCGTTCCTTTACCACCTTTAGAAGAGCAAAAAAGGATAGCGGCCTACCTCGACGAGCGCTGCGTGGCCATCGACGAGGCAATCTCACGCCAGGAGCAGCTCATCGAGAAGCTCGGCGAGTACCGCAAGTCCGTCATCCACCACGCCGTCACCGGCAAGATCGACTGCACGGAGGCATAGCCATGACAAGAGTCGACATAGACAGTGCATATGAGCGCCGCGACGTCGAGTACAGCGGCCGCCGCAAGATTCACCAGGAGGATGCCTTCGAGCGCTACATCTCCCGAAAGGTCGCTGCCCTCGGCGGCGCGGGCTGGGCCCTCTCACCTGACGATACGGGGTTCGACCCGAACGACGCACTCGTGTTCGACGACTTCGTCGCCTGGCTCGAGGCCACCGCGCCGGAGAAGCTCGACAAGATGCGCCGAGAGAAGGGCGCGAGGTGGGAGGACCAGCTGCGCCGCGCGCTCGTGAAGAGCCTGGAGAGAAACGGTACCGTTCTCACGCTACGCAAGGGATTCCAGGTGGCCGGTTACCAGACCATCGAGTGCATGGCTGGCTACCCGGACGACGAGCGCGTGCCCGGGGCGAGGGAGCGCTACGACGCCAACATCCTGCGCTTCATGCACCAGGTTCACTACCAGACCGCCGGGAGCAAGTCTCTCGACTTCGCTCTGTTCGTCAACGGCATCCCCGTCGCCACCGGCGAGGTCAAGACCGAGCTCACCCAGACCGTGCGTGACGCCATCGACGAGTACGTCGACGAGCGCAGGCCCATAGAGCCCGACGGCGGCAGGAAGAACTCGCTGCTCATGTACAAGAGGGGCGCCGTGGTCCACTTCGCAGTCTCCGAGGACGAGGTCTGGATGTGCACGAACCTCGGCCCCTTCCCGAGCAGGTCGGCGAAGCCCCGCTTCCTCCCGTTCAACCTGGGCCGCGACGGCGGGGCCGGCAACCCGGACGCGCCCGAGGGCGAGTACAGGACCCACTACCTCTGGGACACCATCCTCCAGCGAGACAACTGGCTGTCCATCTTCGACCGCTTCGTCTTCGAGGAGATCGAGGACAGGCAGGACGCGACGGGCCGCTGGCGCAAGACGGCGACCCAGATCTTCCCGCGCTACCACCAGTTTGACGCAGAGAGGAAGGTCCTGGCCGACGCGCGGGAGCATGGGGCGGGACGCCGCTACCTCATCGAGCACTCGGCCGGCTCCGGCAAGACCGAGACCATCTCCTGGGCCGCGCACGACCTCGCGAGGCTCCGCCGCGCGGACGGAGAGAAGATGTTCTCCAGCGTCGTGGTGGTCACCGACAGGCTGTCGCTTGACCAGAACATAAAGAAGACCATCTCCCAGCTCTCCAAGGTGACCGGTCAGGTCGTCATGGTCGGCCGCGACGAGAGGGGCAGCGCCGTCGCCGACGGCTCCAAGAGCTCCCAGCTCGTCGAGGCCCTTCGGCAGAAGAGGGAGATCGTCGTGGTCACCATCCAGACGTTCCTTTACGCGTGGCCGGACATCGCGGCGCTGCCCGAGCTTGACGGCTCCGGATTCGCGGTGATCGTCGACGAGGCGCACAGCTCTCAGGAGGGCAGCTCGGCGGCGTCCCTCAAGACCGCCTTCAACGCGGCGGCGGACAAGCTGAAGTTCGAGAGGATGCTCGACTTCGATGAGGACTCGGACGACGGCGGGTCGGTCATGGATGCCTACTTCGCCCAGATGCAGGCGAGCAACCTCATGCCGCCGAACGTCTCTTTCCTCGCGTTCACAGCGACCCCAAAGGCCGAGACAAAGACCCTGTTCGGCACGCCCACGGGCGAGGAGGACGAGGACGGCAATCCGGTCATGGGCAGCTTCCACCTCTACCCGATGCGGCAGGCGATCGAGGAGGGCTACATCATCGACCCGCTCTCGGGATACGTGCCCCTGCGCACCCTCACGAGGATCGAGGACGAGTCCGAGGACGCCGACGGCAGACTCGTCGACGAGCGCCGCGCCAGGAGGAAGATCGCCAAGTGGCGCTCGCTCCACCCGACGAACGTCATGGAGAAGGCCAAGTGGATCATCGACCACTTCGTCGACAACGTGGCTCCGCTCCTGAACGGCGAGGCCAAGGCCATGATCGTCACCTCCGGGCGTCCCGAGGTCGTGCGCTACAAGTACGCGATAGAGGCGTACCTCCGCGCCCGTCCGGACCTCGACCCCGCCAAGGTCGAGCCGAAGCTGCGCTTCAAGGTGCCCGGCGAGCCGCTCGTCGCCTTCTCCCAGAAGGTCCTGGGCGACAGGTGCGTCCTGCCCGAGGACGAGTACCTCGAGGACAACCCGTTCGCCCTCATCGAGCGCGGATACGAGTACACCGAGGCCAACATGAACCCGACCGGGCAGGGCCCGGTCGAGAGGGCGTTCGACCGCCCTGAGAGCAGGCTGCTCATCGTGGCCAACAAGTTCCAGACCGGGTTCGACCAGAAGAAGCTAGTCGCCCTCTACGTCGACAAGCCGCTCGGCAACGCCATCGAGATCGTGCAGACCTACTCGCGCGTCAACAGGACGTGCTCCGGCAAGGACGGGGTCTTCGTCGTCGACTTCGTGAACGACCCCGAGACGGTTCTCGCCGCCTTCAAGACCTACGACAAGGGCGCGACGATGAGCACGGCCCAGGACCCGAACATCGTCTACGACCTGAAGGACGCCCTCGACGCGGCCGACGTGTACGCGACGCGAGACGTCGAGGGGTTCAAGGAGGCGCTCTACAGGTCCAAGGGCCTCGCAGCCGGTGAGGAGAGCGATGCCTACAGGACCGCCCTCTATTCCGCCGTCTCCGGGCCCGCCGAGATCTTCCGCGAGAGGTTCGCGGCGGCCAGGGACTCCTACGAGACTTGGCTGGAGTGCGCCAACCGGGCGGAGGCGGCCGGCGAGGCCGAGGGGACGGAGAGGGCCAAGAGGAGCGCGGACGAGGCGGCGGGACGCGTCGCGGAGCTGATGACCTTCAGGAAGAAGCTCTCCAAGTACTGCTCCGCCTACACGTTCCTGTCCCAGGCGCTCGACTTCGGCGACCCCGACCTCGAGGTGTTCTACAGCTTCGCAAAGCTGCTCGGCCACAGGATCGCGGGCACCTCGCTCGACGACGTCGACGTGCGCGGCCTCGTGCTTCGGGACTTCCGCATATCGGCCCAGAAGGTCCCCGAGGGGGTCGAAGGCGGCGAGCTCATGCCGATGGGCGCTGGCGGCTCAGGCACCGCGCCCAAGCGCGACACTATGGCGAGGATCGTGGAGAGGCTGAACCGCACGTGGGGCGACGAAGGTGACCCCCTCGTGAAGGCCCGAGCCGTCAACGCGGTCTCCGATGCCGTGGCGGCAGACCCCGTGACCAACACGCAGATCACGAACACGAGCAACACGAAGGAGGCCGTCCTCGCGGACGGGCGCCTGCGCAACATCGTCATCAGGGCCCTCATGTCGATGATGAGCAACGAGCTTGGAGACCTCGCCGAGCAGGCGCTCGACGACCCGCAGGCGATCGAGCCCCTGGCCGACCAGGTGTACGACCTCATCTCGCAGGGGAAGCGCTACGACATCGCCGAGCTCGCCTCCTACCTCTCGAGGGGAAAGTAGATGGGCGTGGCAGGCTACGTCGAGGAGCTGCTTGGTGTCCGGGACTGCGAGCTCATCGGCAGCGCGACCAAGGTCGATTGCGGTAGGAGGCTCCAGCAGTTCGACCTGAGATACCGCGGGCCCGCCCCCGCATCGTGTCCCGAGTGCGGCGGGACGCTGCACAGCCACGGCGCGAGGACCGTCGGCGTTGTGTCGACGCCACACCTGGGCATCCCGACGAGGCTCGAGATAGGGTTCCCGCGGATGCGATGCCCGGAGTGCGGCTACGTGTGGCGCCCGGCGATAGGCGGGATCGACGAGAGTCACCGGATGACGGAGGCGGCATACGCCGACATCGCCCAACGCTCGCTCAGGCTCACCTTCCGCGAGGTCGCCGAGGAGTACCCGCTCTCGCACGTCACCGTGAAGAGCGTCTTCGAGGACTACGTCCGCGAGAACGCCTCGAGGCTTCGCTTCAAAGTGCCGGCGTTCCTGGGCATAGACGAGAAGAACCTCAAGAGGGTCGGCATGGTGACCGTGATCACTGATCTCGAGCACAGGACGGTCTTCGACATGGTGCCCGGCAGGACGCAGTCCGACCTCGACGCCTATTTCTCCTCGTTGGAGGGCCTCGAGCGCGTACGATGGGTTTCGAGCGACATGTACCGGCCGTTCTGGAGGAGCATAGCCAAATACACCCCGAACGCGACATGGGTCATCGGCCACTTCCATGTCGTGAAGGGAGCCAACGAGGCCTTGGACGCGGTCCGCAAGGGCCTCCAGGGAGCTCTCGACAGGAAGGGTCGCCTTGAGCTAAAGAAGGGCCTCGCCTACGTCCTTAGGAAGCGGACGCGCGACCTCAGCCTCTACGAGGCGTCGGCCCTAAGGGCGCTACGGGAAGACTCCTCCTACTCGACGCTGATGACCGCGTACGACCTCAAGGAGGACTTCTTCGGCATTTACGACGACCATCCGTCCTCACGCGAGGAGGCTGAGGCGGCGTTCGACGCCTGGATTCGGGAAATTCCCGATGGCAGGGAGTTCGATCCGTTCAGAGCCCTTGCTCGGACCGTTCAGAATCACCGCGAGTTCATCTTCAACTACTGGGAATGCCCCAGCCGTATCTCGAACGGCTACACCGAGTGCGCGAACCGGCTCATAAACGAGACGGACATGAGAGGGCGCGGATACTCGTTCGAGACGCTCCGGGCAAGGACCCTCTACCGCAGGCAGAACCTCGACCGCATCATCGCGAGCAACGGGCTCACGATCGGCCCTCGCATCGATGCACCCGGTCCGCTCTTCGTGACCGAGCCCGACCGCGAGGACGAGGCCGTCGATGAGTTCATAGACCCGAGGTCGGGAGTGGAGGTCGACGCAACGACGGGAGAGATGCTGTGAATTCGAGGCTCGACGAAATTGCAGCCTGGGAGCCAAGGCCTTCAGGCGGCCTGAAATGCGATGCCAACGAATACGGCTTTCCGACCGTAATCCATCGCACACCAAGCAGGCTCGTGGAGGAATGCGAGAAGGCCTTCGATGCGGGGCTTCTCCTCGCGGCACTGAACCTCGTCGTGACCATACCGGACGTCTGCGCAAAAGCCGTCGGCATGCGATACATCGACTGGTGCGTTAAATACCTGGAGCTTCCCAATACCGGCGAAAAGATGGCGGCAGAGCGAAAAGACGAGAAGAGTCAAAGTGAGATAAGCGAGGAGTTCGACGTTATAGAGGCGCGAGGTATATTCACAGCTTCAGACCTCTATCAACTGCGTTGCGCCGTTATCCATGCGGGATCATCAGTCATCGAAGGCAGCGGGGAGGATTATAGTCCTTATAAGGTTATCGGGGTATGCGTTCACGGCGGCGCTCATGGGATCGTCGCGAGCTATGGCCATACCGGGGCGGGTACGGAGAACCTGAAGGGGTGCGCATACGATTGCGTCATCAAGCTCGAAGGCCTCGTCTCCCTCATGGCCAAGGGCGTTGTGTCTTTCCTCGAAGAAGATCCCGAGCGGGATTGCGAAAGGACCATCAAGTCGGGGATAGACCGCAGAGGCGTGACGGATTTTAGATCGCTAATCCAACGGCCCGTTCGTTAAATATGTGGTTGGAGTTGTGCTAATACCATTTGTAAAATAAATGGTTGGAACTTGATAGCCCGGTTCTTACTTTGCCAACCGGTAATTTACTAACTTCCAACCATTTATGTTACATGCCCTTTTGTTTTTAACGCAAGCTTTATGCCGGTGAGCTTGTGTTCGATGCCACTTGTCGAGGCTGAGTGCAGGTCGGCGACTTGCTCGATGTCTGATTTGCCCTTCGATCAGTTCTTGTCGAGCCCCTTTGGGCGGGAGAGGCAGCGATCTAGATATCCGCTCTTGGCATATGAGACAAGAAGCCCGTAAGACTGTGGCAATGTCAAAAGGCATACACAAGTGTCAGTCTTTTGACATCGTATGATTTTGGGGAGTGGCGTGCAGCGATCGCGCGCCACCATGACGGCGTAAGTGTTTGCTTTCGTTGTAGAATCTAACGATATGAGCATCCCGGTTGCTTCAGTGCTTCGATGCTCTCGTCTTTAGCGCCCTCCGCTCAGTGGAGGACTGACTGCAAACGGCGTAAACAAGAAAAGGGGAGCAAGCGCAAATGAAAGCAACCGAGGCAAATCTGCTCGACCTTATGGGCGTGGCGAAGATGCAGTTCGTCATTCCCGTGTACCAGCGAGTTTACTCGTGGAGTGTAAAAGAGTGCGAGGTGCTTTGGGATGACGTCATGCGAGCGGGTCGTGATGGCGTATCGCACTTCGTGGGGTCGATGCTCTATATCCCCGAGTCCGAGAGCTCTGCCACGAGCATTTCGCGCGTGCTTCTGATTGACGGACAGCAGCGCATGACGACGTTTTCGTTGATGATCGCTGCCTTGGCTGAATATCTGGAGGATAATCCCGACAAGGCCGGCTTCCTTGGCGATCTCAAGATCTCAGCGCTGCGGAAGAACTACCTCTTTAACGATGATGACTACAACGGTCTGGCGCGCTACAAGCTAGTGCTCTCGCAGGACGATAAAGAGACGCTGTTTTCCATCGTGTCTGGGTTTCCCATGCCAGATGAAAAATCGGATCGGATCGTCGAGAACCATGTGTTCTTCCGCGAAAAGATGCGCGGGAAATCATTCGACCCTGCAAGGCTTTGGGCGGGGCTAAACCGCGTGCAGGTCATCGACACAAAGCTCACCGCTGGCGTCGATAATGCCCAGCTCATATTTGAGTCCATGAACTCCAAGGGCAAGCCCCTCATGCCCATCGATCTCATACGCAACTATGTTCTTATGTCGCTTCCTAACGACGAACAGACCAAGCTCTACGAGGGCTACTGGCATCCCATTGAGCGTCTGTTTGGAAAAGGGGGCGAGAGCGAGTTTAACGCCTTCATTTGGTACTGGCTGTGGCTCAAGGTTCCCAATAGGCAGCCAAAGGAGAATGAGGCTTATTACGAGTTCAAACGGTATTTTACCGATGACTACGACGGAGACACCGAGAGTCTGCTCAAGGAGTTGCGCGAGTATGCGCAAAGGTATGCCAGCCTGTTCCAAGACAAAGAAAAGGACGCTGACCTACGTCGGGTGTTCAGCAGAATCGTAAGCCTTGATGTGAGACAGATCAGGCCTCTTTTGATGCTGCTCTACTCGGTTTACGAGAGAAATAGGCTAGACCGCAACGCGTTCCTTCGCATCTGCGAGACTATCGAGTCGTTCCTGTTCAGGCGAGCGGTTTGCGGCAGGCTTACCACGGGCCTAAATAATTTCTTTGCCGGCATGTATCGCAACCTTGAGCAACAGGACGATATAGAGGAGTATGTTACGGCGATGCTTCTTATCCATAGCAGCGGTATGACTGCGTACTTTCCAACAGACGAGCATTTTGTCGAGGAGTTTAAGACGCGTGACTGCTACAATCGCTTCTCCAAAAAGCGCTATTACCTGGAACGCATGGAGAACTGGCACCACCCGAAGGAGTCCATCTCGGCTGACGATTACCAGATCGAGCACGTCATGCCCCAGACGATCGATGATGAGCACGGCTGGAAGGAATCGCTTGGCGAGAACTGGGAAGACATCCACGACAGGCTGTGCAACAACTTGGGAAATCTAACGCTGACGGGCTACAACCAGGAGTACTCAAACCGGTCGTTCTCGGACAAGCTCAATCTTCCGGACGTGGGGCTTAAGTGCAGTCCGCTCCACCTGAACAAGTCGATCGCCTCGCATGAAAAATGGGGCGAGGAGGAGATTAGGCAGCGTGCGGACGAGCTGGCGAAAGAGGCGTGCGAGATATGGAAGTACCCCGATCTTCCGGCAGATGTCGTTGACAAGTATCGCCCCTCTCGCGGGGAGTCTGACGAGGCTCCTGTCTGGACTCTGCAGGAGAATCACCCAACTTTTGCCGAAGGCGGACTCAACCAGAGGCTTTTCGATGAGGTGTGCGAGTCCGTTCTGAGTGGTAACCCTTCGTGGGAGTCCTATATAGCCAAGTACTATGTGGGCTTCAGGTCGGGCAAGCGAAAATTGCACGCCGTGCTAGAAGGCAGGACCAGCAATGGTGGCTGGATTGCCGTTGGCCTGGCAAAGAGCGTTGACGATCTGACGGATCCAGAGGGCCTGTGTCAGGACAAGCGCTCACAGGGCGGATTTGGCCCGGGTCTACCGACCTATGTCGCACTTCGGAATGCCGATGACATTCCCGCGGTGCTCGATCTTATAAAGCAGTGCTAGGCAAGGGCCGGGAATCTAATTCTCGGCCCTTGCTATCTCGGAATTGCCGATGGCTTATCTGCCCACCTAAACTCCCGCAATCCCACGCGCCGCACTCAACAGCTCGTACTCCCTCTGGCTCCACTGGCGCAGTTCAGCGGCGTCGACGGCGTCGCGGCACAGGTCCAGGAACACCTCGGCGCCCTCGCAGAAGCACTCGCGGGCAAAGGCGCCCGATCCGTCTGCAACGCACGCGCCGTCGGCGAAGAGCTTCCAGCTGGACGGCTCACGCGAGTCATTTCCGAGCAACTTGATCTGCAGCACGTGAGGGTCTCCGGCAACGCAGAGCTCTTCCTCGAGCGCCTGCACCGTAAAGCGCATCTGATGGGAGAGACTGCTCTTGACCATGGCCGAGGCATAGCCGCTCGGCTCGTCCAGAAGATGCATTCGTTTTGGCTTGGCTACCAGGTTGTGGAAGTTGCGCTCACTGCGCACGGAGAAATTGTCCATACGGACTCCTTTCATCGATGTTGGCAGGGCCACCGTGCCTCTTGGCCGGTTGGCGTCGGGATCGTGGAGCCAACTCTCTACCCCGACTCTGGATAAAACGTGCCCGCTCCTTGCAGGCACGGTGGAGTCTATCAGCGCGCGCGGACACAAATCAAGCGCGCTTGCGAAATGACGCGCGGGCGGCGCTTGATTTCGCCGGCTGCTGTTAGGCTTAAATTCGAAAAAATGTCGAAATATCCCGTGTAAAAGTACGGAAAAGTGTCGTGATACACACTTTAAAACCTCGAAAAAGTGTCGAAATGAGCACCTAGCAACCACGGAAAAGTGTATCCTAGTGCTAAAACAGCACGTAATAAGGGGTACGCTTATGCTGCAGAGAAAAGCGAAAGCACAGTTTGAATCTTGGCTTGCCTCGTCGCCTAACAAGGCTCTTTTGGTCAAGGGCGCCCGACAGGTGGGAAAGTCATATTTGGTCAACGTCTTTGCAAGCGAATCGTTCGAAAATGTCGTGACGTTCGACCTTATCGCCGACGCGTCCGTGCGCGATTCGTTTTTGGCGGCAAAAAGCGCGGATGACCTGCTTATGCGCATGTCTATTGCTGCAACGCAGCCGATGGTTGCGAACAAGACCGTTGTGGTTATCGACGAGGTGCAGCGATGCCCCAACGTAGTGACGTTTATCAAATACCTGGTCCAGCGCGGCGACTTTCGATACATCCTTACCGGATCGCCCCTTGGCGTTGAGCTCGAGGGCATCGATTCCCTGCCGGTGGGGTATGTCGAGCAGGTCCAGATGTACCCGCTCGACTTTGAGGAGTTCTGCTGGGCAAGCGGCGTTGCTGCCGGAGCGTTTGACATGCTCAGGGGTTGTCTAAAGGACGAAAAGGAGCTCCCCGGCTATCTGTATGACCGCTTGCTCAATCTGTTCCATCAGTATGTGGTGGTGGGGGGCATGCCCGACGCGGTCAATTCCTTCTTGGCGACGCGCAATGTCGACGAGGTTCGAAACATCCATCGCGATCTTCACGCCCTGTATCGCGATGACATCGCAAAGTACGCTCCGCCTGAGCTACGCTTGGTTATTCGCGATATCTATGATCTGATTCCCAGCGAGGCCGGCTCCAAAAACAAGCGATTCAAACTGTCATCGATTAACGGTGTCAAACGTTTTTCGCAGGTGACAGATCATTTTCTCTGGCTATCGGAGGCGGGTGTCGCGCTTCCCGTGTATAACGTAGCGGCGCCCGTGGCACCCCTTTTATTGGGGGAGCAACGAAATCTGTTCAAGCTGTTTTACTTGGACACCGGAATGCTCATGTCGTCGTATTCCAAAAGGGTCGCCCAAGGAGTTTTTGATGGGGAGGCGGAAGACGCCTTTGGCATGAACATGGGGGCGGCGTTTGAGGGCTTCGTTGCCCAAGAGCTCAAAGCCCACGGATTCAGATTGCGCTACTTTACGTCTAAAAAAGTCGGCGAGCTCGATTTTGTGGAGGAGACGCTCGATGGGGAGGTCCTTGCCATCGAGGTCAAGTCGGGCAAGAGCTTTAAGTCCCATGCGGCGCTCGACAACGCGCTCGCGACGAAGGGCTACGGAATCGATCGCGCCCTGGTACTTGCGGAATGTAATCTTCACCGCGATGGTGACGTGCTGTATCTGCCCATCTTTATGGCAGGGCTTTTGGAGCCGTAACATGCCGCCGGCTCTTCCGGCCCTCCCTTAACCCTCGCTACTCGTCGTCTCCGTCGTTGGGGTCGCCCTTGAGGGTGTTGATGTCCAGGTACTCGTCATCGTTCTCTTTTTGCTGGGTCTCCGACTCCGCTTGGGTGGGGCCGGAGAACAGACGGAATCCCTCAAACGCAATGACGCCGAGCAGGGCAATGACAATGGCGATAAAGGCAACCTTGACTGCCTGCGGAAATTCCGAGAAATGCAGTGCCTTTTCCTCGGCGTAATAATCGGCGAAGCGCTCTTCGCCCGTGCTTTTGGTATACGCCGGCGCGGACGCGGCCTCCGGGTCATATTCCGGTGCAGGCGTGGCAGCGTACGGATCGTTGAGATAATCGCTCGATGCGGTGCCATAATCCTCGGTCTCGATGCGATCGGTGCCAGCATAGCCATCGGAATAATCGGAATATGCCGCACCGCCCTCATAGTCCGCGGCGCTCGTGTTGGCGGCAAAAAGCGGGTTAACTGGAACGTCGAGCGCCGGCATGCCGGTAGAGGTCTCATCCAGATCGGCTGCAGCCCAGGAATCGTAGGCAACCTGATGGGCAACGGGCTCATCGAGCCTTGTGACCGGAGACTTGCGTGCCGCAGGAACAGGCAACTGCTGGGCGCTGTACATAACGGTGCTGTCGGCCGATTTGTTCCGCGTCGCCGCAGCGAGAAATGCCGCCGTCTCGGACGGGTCGCTTGCGGGGCGGGGAGTGGGCGTGGGCGCCGAAATGGGTGCGGGCGTAGACGCGGGCGTCGAAACAGGCGGCTGCGCAGGAGTCGGCGCAGATGCGGGCTTAGGCGCAAGTGCGGAATTGGGGCTTGACGGGCGAACCCCACCGCCCATGAGTTCGTCGGCGGTCCACGGGCGATCATCCATCACGTCGTCAAGGCTCAGCGAAAACAGGTCGTCTTCACCCTCATCGAACATGCGGTGCACATGTCCACCAATTGCCGGAATCAATCCGCGACCGGTGCATGATGCCTTGCTCAACGCCATTCTGTTCCACCCTTTCGAAATACTAATGACATCGATTATATGGAACTTTCCAAGCGGCTCGGTCTTGGATTCATGCTCTCCAGAACTCGCGCCCAAAAGGGGAGGGGCAATCTGGGCGAGTGCCTACTTGTCGTCGGCCGCCGCCTTGGCCTCATTGAGGTAGCTATAGAAGCTGTACTTGGAGATGCCAAAGAACTCGCAGGCGCGCTCGCTCGACTTGGAAATGAGGAAGGCGCCGCGACGGTCGAGGTAGCCAATGGCACGAATGCGCTCGTCTTTGGTCATGAGCGCCGCGGGCTTGCCCACAAACTGCTCGCACTCGTGCAGCAGGTCCTCGAGCAGGTCGCCGATGTTCTTGGTAATGGGCTCGGGCTCGGTGTAGCCCGTGCCGCCGGTGCCGGTAAAGGCGTCGAGCGAACGCTCAAAAGCCTTCATAAGCGTAATGTCAAAGTTAATGCCCAAAATGCCGACGGGCTTGCCCTCGTCGTTGCGGATAAAGATGGTCGAGGACTTGAGCAGCTTGCCGTCGGTGGTTTTGGTGAGGTATGGCTCGCGGTCGTGCACGTCGGTGGTGCCCTCGTGCATGGACTCAAACACAATATGGCTGGGGCCGTCACCCAGTTTGCGCCCGCTGACGTGGCCGTTTTCGATCACTACGATGGAGTGGTCCACGTCCTCGGTCTCCAGATCGTGGACGACGACTTCGCAGTTGGGGCCAAATTGGAGCGCCAGGCCGTGTGCAAGGCGCTTATAAAACTCAATCTGTGCGGGGGTCATGGGTGCCTTCCTAAAAATTAGTTTGGGCACACTTTGCCATAAACCACACTTGTTCGCAAATAACGAAAGCGTCGCTGCGTTATGTGACCGTTCGGCGGCGAAAAGGTACCGATTACGGCAACAAACAATTTGTTAGGTTTACCAATCAAAAAGTGTGATAGAACAGTGCTAACAAACTTTTTGTTTGGCATCCACATAAAAGTTCAGTCGCATGAATGGGAATGGGCTGAAACGCGTATGCGGGGGCCGGCAAGAGAGGACTTAAGGAGTTCACCGTATGGCCGATAAGATCCAGTGGGCGGGCAACACGATGCCCAAGAGCGATGACAAGCACTTGGGAATCATGAGCCTCGACCACGTGAAGAAGGCCCGCGCCTTCCACCAGTCGTTCCCTCAGTACACCGTCACTCCGCTTGCCCGCCTGGATGGTCAGGCTGCGCGCCTGGGCCTTTCCAACCTGTGCGTTAAGGACGAGAGCTATCGCTTTGGCCTCAACGCCTTTAAGGTCCTGGGCGGTTCGTTTGCCATGGCCAACTACATTGCCGACGAGACCGGCAAGGACGTTGCCGAGTGCACCTTCGATTACCTGACCTCCGATCAGCTTGCCAAGGACTTTGGCCAGGCCACCTTCTTTACTGCCACCGACGGCAACCATGGCCGCGGCGTGGCATGGGCTGCCAACAAGCTGGGCCAGAAGGCCGTCGTGCACATGCCCAAGGGTTCCACCAAGCCCCGCTTTGATAACATCGCCGCCGAGGGCGCCACGGTGACCATCGAAGAGGTCAACTACGACGAGTGCGTGCGCATGGCCGCCGCCGAGGCCGACGCCTGCGAGCGCGGCGTCATCGTTCAGGATACCGCCTGGGAGGGCTACGAGAAGATCCCGTCCTGGATCATGGAGGGCTACGGCACCATGGCTTCCGAGGCTGCCGAGCAGCTGCGCGAGATGGCCATCAACCGCCCGACGCACGTCTTTGTCCAGGCTGGCGTGGGCTCGCTCGCCGGCGCCGTGGTGGGCTACTTCACCAACCTGTATCCCGATAACCCGCCCACCTTCGTCGTGGTCGAGTGCGCGCCTGCCGCCTGCCTGTACAAGGGCGCTGCCGCCGGCGACGGCGATCCGCGCATCGTGGACGGCGACATGCCCTCCATCATGGCCGGCCTGTGCTGCGGCGAGCCCAACATCCTGGGCTGGGATATCCTGCGCAACCACACCACCGCCTTCGTGTCCTGCCCCGACTGGGTCACCGCTCGCGGCATGCGCACTCTGGGCGCTCCCGAGAAGGGCGACCCGCGCGTCATCTCTGGCGAGTCCGGCGCTGTGACCACCGGTCTGGTCGAGACTCTCATGCTCGATCCCGAGTACGCCGAGCTCAAGGAACTCATCGGCCTGGACAAGACGAGCTCCGTGCTCTGCTTCTCCACCGAGGGCGACACCGATCCGGATCAGTACCGTCGCATCGTCTGGGAGGGCGAGTACCCGACTTGCTAGCAGACTGACCTGTCCGGAGGCAGCCGGAGGACTTTACTCCCTGCTCGGACAGTCCTGCTCGCACGGAGAGCACATTAAGTGCTCTCCGGCTCGTGCGGAACTCGCGACGGAGCAAAGTCCTCCGTCCGCCTCCTATGGTTACTTGCTTGCCGGGTGCTCAACCTCACGCTGCTTGGTACAAGTGATCTATCTGAAATATCTACCTGTAGGTAAACCCTTGTAGAAAGGTTGACTGTTATGACTAAAGAACTCGATTTTGATGCCATTAAGGCTGCTGCTGAGTCCCATCGTGCTGATATGACTCGCTTCCTGCGCGCTATGATCTCTCACCCCTCTGAGTCCTGCGAGGAGGGTGAGGTTGTTGCCTGCATCAAGGCCGAGATGGAGAGCCTTAGTTATGACGAGGTCAAGGTCGACGGCCTGGGCAACGTTATGGGCTTTATGGGCGAGGGCGACAAGATCATCGCCATCGACTCCCACATCGACACCGTCGGCATCGGCAACATCGAGAACTGGGATGCCGATCCCTACGAGGGCTACGAGACCGACGAGATCATCTACGGCCGCGGCGGCTCCGACCAGGAGGGTGGCATGGCTTCTGCTACCTATGCTGCCAAGATGATGAAGGACATGGGCCTCATCCCCGAGGGCTACAAGATCATGGTCGTCGGCACCGTCCAGGAAGAGGACTGCGACGGCATGTGCTGGCAGTACATCTACAACAAGGACGGCATTAAGCCCGAGTTTGTCATTTCCACCGAGCCCACCGACGGCGGCATCTATCGCGGTCACCGCGGCCGCATGGAGATCCGCGTCGACGTTCACGGCACCTCCTGCCACGGTTCCGCTCCCGACCGCGGCGACAACGCCATCTACAAGATGGCCGACATCATCGCCGACGTCCGCGCCCTCAACAACAACGGCTGCGACGAGTCGACCGACATCAAGGGCCTCGTCAAGATGCTCGACCCTAAGTACAACCCCGAGCACTTCGAGGACGCCCGCTTCCTGGGCCGCGGCACCTGCACCGTCAGCCAGATCTTCTACACCAGCCCCAGCCGCTGCGCTGTCGCTGACTCCTGCGCCATCTCCATCGACCGTCGTATGACCGCCGGTGAGACCTGGGAGTCTTGCCTGGACGAGATCCGCAACCTGCCGGCCGCCAAGAAGTACGGCGACGACGTGAAGGTCTCCATGTACATGTACGACCGTCCGTCCTGGACCGGCGAGGTTTACGAGACCGAGGCTTACTTCCCCACGTGGATCAACAAGGAGACCGCTCCGCACGTCAAGGCCCTCGTCGACGCCCACAAGGCCATGTTCGGTGACGAGCGCATCGGCTGCGAGCCCAGCATGGACAAGCGCACCGGTCGTCCGCTGTGCGACAAGTGGACCTTCTCCACGAACTGCGTTTCCATCCAGGGCCGCTATGGCATCCCCTGCGCCGGCTTTGGCCCGGGTGCCGAGTCTCAGGCTCACGCTCCCAACGAGGTCACCTACAAGGACGACCTGGTCACCGCTGCCGCCATGTATGTGGCTGCCCTGAACCTCTACGATCCGAGCCAGGCCGATGGCGACGCCACCGTGTTCCGCGCCGGTCTGACCAACAACAAGATCGATTAGTCCCATTCCTCGATCTTGTTGAGCCGGGGACAGCTCGTGTCCCCGGCACCCCCTGTTGACTTGGGGCCCGCGGTCGTTATCTCCCATGCTTCCTCAACGGTAGCGGGTCCTCGTCATAGTGCTCTGCATGTTCTAGCCACACGCGCATGCCGGAGCACATCTACTCATTGCAATCGTTTCATCTTTGGAAAGGATATTTACATGGACGCCAAGTTTACCGAGCTCGTCGAGCAGCTGAACGGCCTCGATTTTAAGGGCATGTACGGCAGCGACTTCCTGCACACCTGGGACAAGACCACCGATGAGCTCAAGGCGCTCTACATCGTCGCCGACGCCCTGCGCGAGCTGCGCGAGAACAACGTTTCGTCCAAGATCTTCGATTCGGGTCTGGCCGTCTCCCTGTTCCGTGACAACTCCACCCGTACGCGCTTCTCCTTCTCTAAGGCAGCCAACCTGCTCGGTCTTGAGCTGCAGGACCTGGACGAGAAGAAGTCCCAGATCGCTCACGGCGAGACCGTCCGCGAGACCGCTACCATGATCTCCTTCATGGCCGACGTCATCGGCATCCGCGACGACATGTACATCGGCAAGGGCGACGCCTACATGGCCGAGGTCTCCGAGTCTGTCCAGCAGGCCTACGAGGACGGCGTTCTGGATCACCGTCCCACGCTCATCTCCTTGCAGTCCGACTCCGATCACCCCACGCAGTCCTCTGCCGACATGCTCTACCTCATCAACGAGTTTGGCGGCCTCGAGAACCTCAAGGGCAAGAAGGTTGCCGTCACCTGGGCCTACTCGCCCTCTTACGGCAAGCCGCTGTCCTGTCCGCAGTCGCTGATCAGCCTGCTGCCCCGTTTTGGCATGGACGTCACTTTGGCCCACCCCGAGGGCTACGACCTCATGCCCGAGGTCGTCGAGCGCGCCAAGGGCTACGCCGCCGAGTCCGGCACCACCTTTAAGCAGGTCAACACCATGGCCGAGGCCTTCGAGGGCGCCGACATCGTGATCCCGAAGAGCTGGGCTCCGTTTGCCGCCATGGAGAAGCGCACCAACCTGTACGCCGAGGGCGACGACGCCGGCATCGCTGCACTCGAGAAGGAGCTGCTCGCTCAGAACGCTACGCATCAGGATTGGTGCTCCACGACCGAGCTCATGGAGAAGACCGCCAACGGCCAGGACACCATCTTTATGCATCCGCTGCCCGCCGACATCTCTGGTGTCTCTTGCGAGCACGGCGAGGTCAACGCCGACGTCTTCGACATGCACCGCGTGGGCATGTACAAGGAGGCCAGCTACAAGCCGTACGCCATCGCAGCCATGATGTTCCTGCAGAAGGTTGCCGATCCCGCCGCTACCCTCAAGGCCCTCGACGAGCGCAACACCGCCCGTTGGTTCCAGGCCTAAAGCTGGGCTGAGAAATGGCTAAGCGTATTGTTGTCGCCCTGGGTGGAAACGCCCTCGGCGCCAACCTTCCCGAGCAGATGGAGGCCGTCAAGACGACTTCCAAGGCTATCGTCGACCTGATCGAGGAGGGCAACGAGGTTGTCGTCGTGCATGGCAACGGTCCCCAGGTGGGTATGATCGCCAACGCGATGGCCGAGCTCACGCGCTCTAACCCTCAGAAGTACGTTCCCTGCCCGCTGTCCGTTTGCGGCGCCATGAGCCAGGGCTACATTGGCTATGACCTGCAAAATGCGCTGCGCGAGGAAATGCTCGACCGCAATATCGACAAGGGTGTCGCCACCGTGCTCACCCAGGTCGAGGTTGCGGCAGACGACCCGGCCTTTGCCGACCCGGTCAAGCCGATCGGTCCGTGGATGAGCGAGGCCGAGGCCAAGGAGCTGGAGGCCGACCGCGGCTACCAGTTCATCCACGACGAGAAGCAGGGCTTCCGTCGTGTGGTGGCTTCGCCCAAGCCCGTGAACATCGTCGAGCTCGACACCATCAAGTCGCTCGTCGAGTCCAACCACGTGGTGATCTCCTGCGGCGGTGGTGGCATTCCCGTCACCAAGGCCCAGGGCAACCACCTTAAGGGCGCTGCCGCCGTCATCGATAAGGACTTTGCGGCCGAGAAGCTCGCCGAGCAGCTCGATGCCGATGCCCTGATTATCCTGACGGCCGTGGAGAAGGTTGCCATTGGCTTTGGCACCGACCACGAGCAGTGGCTCGACACGCTGACCGCGGCTGACGTAAAGCGTCTGTCCGAGGCCAACGAGTTCGGTCGCGGCTCCATGCTGCCCAAGGTCCAGGCCGCCTCGACGTTTGCCGAGAGCAAGCCGGGCCGCACGGCGCTCATCACGCTGCTCGAGAAGGCGCGTGACGGTCTTGCCGGCAAGACCGGTACCACGTTTACCGGCGACGCTGAGTAGGCATATCTGCACCATTGAGGAGGGTGCCCTGCGTCGCGGGGTGCCCTCCTTTGTGCTATGGGGAGCCAAGAGGCGTTCGCTGGAAAACGAGTGCGTGCCTGTTCCGACGGAGTGTGAGCTTGCTATGGTGGGTATAGCAACTATGGTGTCCAAGGCAGCCAGGGGAGGTTTGCGGAGATGAAACTCGGTTGCGTCATTATGGCTTCGGGCGAGGGCAAGCGGTTTGGCTCTAACAAGATGCTCGCCGATATCTATGGCGAGCCGCTGATTGCCCGGACCATCGATTCGGTCCCCGGGGGCTTTGATGTTGTGGTTTCGACGCGTTGGCCCGAGGTCGCCCATATTTGCGAGGACAAGCATTGCCCGTGCGTGCTGCACGATGGCGAGCTGCGCAGCGAAAGCGTCCGTGCGGGCCTTTCGTGGGGAGTCGAACGCAACTGGAAAGGTTGCCTCTTTTTGCCGGGCGACCAGCCACTTGTGAGTTCGGATTCTTTTGAGGCGCTCGCCGGTGCTTTTAAGGCCAACGGCGGCGTCGCGCCCGTGCGTCTTGCCCTAAACGGCGAGCCGGCCTCTCCGGTGCTGTTCCCCGCGAGCTTCTTTCCCAACCTTATGGGGCTTAAAGGAAAGGACGGCGGATCGTCGCTGCTGCGCGGCCGTGCCGATGTCCAGCTGGTCGAGGCGCGTGCCTACGAGCTGTGGGATGTCGACACCGCCAAGGGCCAGCGCCGCGTCTCGGAGCATATCGCCGCCTGCTCGTATTTTGATCGCGTGGCCAACTGCATCAATCAATAAGGAGCAATTATGATCATCATCAAAAACGGCGCACTCGTGACGCCCCAAGGGCTTCGCCGCGCCGATCTTGCCATGGATGGCGATAAGATCGTACGGATTGCCGCGGCGATTGAGCCGGCCGAGGGCGATACCGTCGAGGATGCTGCGGGCTGCTGGGTGTTCCCGGGCTTTATCGATGGGCACACGCACATGCAGTGCTGGACCGGCATGGATTGGACAGCCGATAGCTTTGAGACCGGCACGCGCGCGGCTGCCTGCGGCGGCACGACGACCATTGTGGACTACGCGACGGCCGATCGCGGCGTGACCATGCCCGATGCCTTGGTCGAGTGGCATCATCGCGCCGACGGCACCTGCACCGCCAACTATGCCTTCCATATGGCGCTTGCCGAGTGGAATGAGCGCAACCGCGCCGATCTTTCGGCCATGCGCGAGGCGGGCGTGTCGTCGTTTAAGACCTACTTTGCCTACGACCATCTGCGCCTGGACGATGCCGAGACGCTCGAGGTGCTGGAGGAGCTCAAGCGCGTGGGCGGTATCCTGTGCGTGCATTGCGAGAACGGCACGTTGGTCAACGCGCTGCAGAAGCGCGTGTTTGAGCAGGGTATCCACGGGCCCGAGGGCCATGCGCTCAGCCGTCCGGACGTGTGTGAGGCCGAGGCCGTGAGCCGCCTGCTGTATCTGGCGCACTTGGCCGGGGACGCTCCGGTCAACGTGGTGCACCTTTCGACCAAGCTGGGGCTCGAGGCCATTCGCGCTGCCAAAGCGCACGGGCAGAAGAACATCTATGTCGAGACCTGCCCTCAGTATCTGATGCTCGACGACACCTGCTATCTGGAGCAGGGCGAGGACGGCTTTGCGGGCGCCAAGTACGTGATGAGCCCGCCGCTGCGCCATGCCGGTGACCGTGCCGCGCTGCGCGAGGCGCTTGTGGCTGGCGAGATCGATACTATTGCGACCGATCATTGCAGCTTTAACCTGCACGGGCAAAAGGACCGAGGACGCGATGAATTCCGCGCGATTCCCAACGGCGGGCCCGGCGTGGAGCATCGTCCCGTTGCGATTGCCACGAGCTTTGAGGGACAGCTGGGTCCCGAGGATCTGTGCCGCTTGATGAGCGAGAATCCGGCGCGCGTTTTTGGCATGTATCCGCGCAAGGGCTGTCTTGCCGAGGGCGCCGATGCCGACGTGTGCGTGTGGGATCCGTGCGCGCGTTGGACGATCAGCGCCGCGACGCAGCATCAGGCCGTGGACTACACGCCGCTCGAGGGCTTTGAGGCACATGGCCGCGCCAAGGCCGTGTTTGTGAACGGCGTGCTGGCGGCACGCGACGGCGAGCCCACCGGAGCCCAACCCGGCCGCTACGTGCCCCGCTAACGGGAAGACCGCCGGGGTAGCTAATTTGGGAGATGATTTTTTGGGACGGGGTAGCAAAAAGAGCCCCGTCCCAAATTTGCTACCCCTGGAGGCTGGTGGCGATGAGGGGGCGGTTGAGGGCTGCCTCGAAGCGATCTGCCATTGTTGGGTCGGCAAGCGTGTCGGCTTGGTTGAGCATGATACGGGCATTGTTGAGGTTCAGCATCTGCAGCTCGGCATTGAGCGCCATAGCGACGCGCTCTGGGGTGGCGGTGTCGGTGGGCTCGCAGCCGCAGCGCTCGCAGAAGAGCTCGGGGCGGTGGACAACCTCGGCGACGGGCTTGCCCAGCCCCGAGGCGCCGACGACCCAGACAACGTTTGTCGCGGCGGCGGGAATTACCGGCTCCCAGGCGGCATGTGCCTTGAGCGGGAGTCGCTTGCTGCCATCTGCCTCGGCCAACACATAGTCAAAGCGCTGCGCCAGCTCGTTGAGCGGCTCGGCGGGGGCGGAGAGCTTGCCTGTCTCCGGGTTCAAAACACCCGCCTGGCAGATACTTCCTCGGACAAGTCCCGCGCATGCCTCGCAGGTGCAGCCGGGAACATGCAGAGCCCCCGGCTTCCAAGGCGCGGCGTCCAGGCGACGGCTCGACCCGTCCCACGGCACGCCGGCGACGGGGAACATGTGCGTGGTGGTGCAGAGGAGCACGCGGCCGCCAGCGCGCATAAGCTCAAGGCCGAGCGTCTTTAGCAAGGTCGACTTGCCGCCACTGCCGATAATCGCGGTAATGCCCGGCTCGATCCTGAGCGCAGAGGCAAGATTGCCGCCAACCGTTTCCATCTGTTCACCGCCGTATAATACTGTGATAATAAATAATCATCAGAGTAGCGGTCGAACCGCTTTTGCTCTGCTCAAACCGTAGCACAGGGAGGTGCCCCGGGAATGCTCGTTTATGTTCGCGGCGCCGGCGATATCGCCACGGGCGTCGCCGCTCGCTTGGTGCGCTCCGGCGTGTCGGTCGTTATGGCCGATATCGCGGTTCCCACGTGCATCCGCCGCACAATCAGTTTTTGCGAGGCCATTCGCCTGGGCGAGGTCGAGGTCGAAGGCATTCGCGCTCGCTTGGCACAGACGCCGGCTGAGGCGCTCGAGATTACCCAAGCGGGAGACGTCGCCGTTGTGGTGGACCCTCAGGCCAAGATGCTCGGCGAGCTGAAACCCGCTGCCGTGGTCGACGCGATTCTGGCCAAGCGCAACTTGGGCACCACGCGCGACATGGCGCCTGCCGTTATCGCCGTGGGGCCGGGCTTTACCGCGCCGGTTGACTGCGACGCCGTGGTCGAGACCATGCGCGGGCATTTTCTCGGCCGTGTCATTACCCAAGGTTCGCCCCAGCCTAACACGGGCGTGCCGGGCATTATCGCCGGCTATGGCAAGGAACGTGTTATCCACAGCCCCGCCGCCGGCGTGTTTCGGTCCGACCGCGCAATCGGCGACATCGTGAGCGCCGGAGACGTGATTGGCTACGCGGGCGATACGCCCATGTGCACGCAGATCGATGGCTGTCTGCGCGGGCTTTTGGCGAACGGCGTGCAGGTGACTGAGGGCTTTAAATGCGCCGATGTCGATCCGCGCGGCGACGCCAGCTACATCAACTATATTTCGGACAAGGCGACATCGGTCGGCGGCGGCGTGCTCGAGGCACTCGCTATGCTCACCGATGTCTTTAGAGGATAGAAGGCGGCAATGGAAAAGCTCGATGTTGTGAATGCGGCGCTTGCCGCACTGCGTGCTGGCGAGACGTGCGAGCTCGTGGTCGTGGCCGGTACGGCGGGGTCATCACCACGCGGCGTGGGCGCCTGGATGGCCGTCTTTGCCGATGGCAGCCAAGCGGGCACCATCGGCGGCGGCAAGATTGAGCTTTTTGCGCTGGACGAGGCGCGCGAGCTGCTGGCCGCAGGGCAATCGCGTCTGGTCCGCTACACCATGGGCGGCGAGAACTCCGATACCGGCATGATCTGCGGCGGGGCCATCTGCCTGTGCTACCTGCATCTGGACTCGACCCAGGCACCGTTGTTCCAGTCGGTTGCCGACGTCTTGGCCTATCGGCGCATCGGCGACTTCGTCATCGACTTTGAGCCGTTTATCGCGAGCGCGCTCGAGGGCGATGTGGTTGAGTACCATGGCGAGACATCGCGCCATACCATTGCCGGCTGCCCCGAGCTTTCGCTGGTGGAGGAGGGGAGTAAGGTCACCTACACCAACGCCGCCTCCGAGATTCCCCCGGCGCACATCGAGACGCTCTGCCCCGAGGGCCTGACCTATATCTTTGGCTGCGGCCACGTGGGCGCTGCGACGGCGCGGGTGCTCACGGCGGCGGGCTTTGCCGTCGTGGCTTGCGACGACCGCCCCGGCACGCTGACCCCCGAATGGGTGCCCGGCGTCTACGACCGTCGTCTGGTCGATTATAAGAACCTGAGCGAGCTGTGCCCCATCGGCCCGCGCGACTTGGTGGTCGTCGCCACGGCGGGTCACAAGTCCGATATCGACGTGGTGATTCAGGCCATGCGCGCTAAACCCGCCTATCTGGGCTGCCTGGGCTCGCGCCGCAAGACCGCCTTTGTGCGCGCCCGCCTGGAGCAGGAGGGCTTCACGCAGGGCCAGATCGACGAGCTGCACCTGCCGATCGGTGTCGCCATCGAGGCCGAGGACCCCGAGGAGATCGCCATCTCCATCGCCGCCGAGATGATCCACCTGCGTCGCACCAAACTCGTCCCCCGCAAGCGCTAGTCGCATCCCAAATGAGCTGCCCCAGCCCTCTGCCGCATGCGGGTCAAAATGCTACCTGTGCCATATGCCCTATAATGTCCGACCGTTGAGCGGCATGGGGCCGCTGCCTAGGGTATGGGAGGCGCAAATGGCAGAGTCGGCAGCAGGGGATGCCCTGTTCGAGCGTACGGGAAAAGTTTCGTTTGTGCAGGTATTACCCCATGCACTGCAGCATGTGCTGGCGGCATTCGCGGGTATCGTCACGCCCGCCATCATTATCGCGTCGGTCTGTGGCTTTACCCCTCAAGAGGAAGCCGCTGTCATCCAGGCGTCGCTCGTCCTCTCGGCGATTGACATTTTCCTTCAACAGTTTCCCATAAAAGGTGTCGTCGGTTCGGGCCTGCCCATTGTGATGGGTGCGAGCTTTACCTTCGTGCCGGCGCTCAAGGCAGTCGGTCTTGAGCTTGGTTTTGAGGCCGTACTGGGCGCCCAGGTAATCGGCGGCGCGCTCGTCGCGCTCTTCGGCCTACTGTTTAGGCGCGTGAGTTTTCTGTTTCCGGCCCCGGTGCTTGGCACCGTCATCTTTGTCATTGGCCTGTCGCTATGCCCAGTGGCAGTTGCCTCCATGGCGGGCGGGGAGGGCGCGGCCGATTTTGGCAGTGTCACCAACTGGGCCGTCGCACTTGTGACGTTCGTCGTCACCTTTATGGCTGGCAACTACGGCAAGGGCGCGCTTAGGCTGGGCAGCATCCTGGCTGGTATCTGCGCGGGCTTTGTTTTGGCTGCGGTGTTGGGCATGGTCGATTTCTCGGCCATCGCGACCGCCAGCTGGTTCGCCCCGCCGGCCCTGGGCGCCCATCGCCTGGTGTTCGACCCGGCCGCGTGCGCCGTTGTGGGCGTTGTCGCCATTGTCAACGCAGTACAGGTCATGGGCGAGTTTGCCGCCGTGTCGTCCGCTGCGCTCGATACCCCTGCGACCGATAGCCAGATCTCGGGTGGCCTGATCGCCAACGGCCTGGTCGGTATGCTGTCAGGCTTTTTTGGCGGCGTCCCCACGGCAACCTTTGGCCAGAATGTGGGCATTATCGCCGAGAACAAGGTCGTCAACCGCATGGTCTTTACGCTTGCGGCTGCCATCCTGCTCATCGCGGGCCTGCTGCCCAAGTGTGCGGCGGTGCTCACGTCTATTCCGCAGCCGGTCATCGGTGGCGCCACGATTGGCGTGTTCGCGACCATCGGTATGAACGGTGTGGTCATGTTTGCCCGCCACGGCCTGTCTCAGCGCGATACCACGCTCATGGGTCTCTCTATCGCCTTTGGCACGGGCATTGAGCGCACGGCCGGCGCGCTTGCCGGCGCTGGATTCCCCGCATGGGTCGGCACCGTTTTTGGCGGATCCTCCATTGCCGTCGCCGCGCTCGTTGCTGTGATCCTCAACCTGGTCCTCCCGCGCCAAAAATAACGCCCCATATATGAGTTGCGGTGGAATAGGGACTGTTTAAGCCTTTTAAGCCATCAAACAGTCCCTATCTCACCGCAACTGCTGTTTTCCTCCGTGCCCTAGGGATCAATTTGTGCGGGGGAGTTGTGGAGTTGTGCAGGCAGACGAGGTTTTTCTGGAAATACGCACCCAATGCGCGTATAGTACCGATTGTTTTGTCGGCTCCTGCTGCGTCGAGTCCAAACCGCGAAATGCCATGAGCGGCGCGGATGCAGCCAGGAGGCACGAGGACAACCCATCGTGGCCACGCCCCGTGCTTAAAACCCCAAGAAGGAGTGAACAATGGCAGAAGAGAAGTATGTGCCGCGTCTGAAGACCAAGTACAACAACGAGGTCAAGCAGCAGCTTCAGGACAAGTTCCAGTACGAGAACGTCATGATGATCCCCAAGTTTGAGAAGATCGTCGTGAACATGGGTGTCGGCGAGGCCGCTACCGATTCCAAGGCCATCGACGGTGCCGTGCGCGACCTGCGCGCCATCACCGGCCAGCAGCCGATGATCACCCGTGCCCGCAAGTCCATCGCTACCTTCCGCCTGCGCGCTGGTATGCCGATCGGCTGCAAGGTTACCCTGCGTGGCGACCGTATGTGGGAGTTCTTCGATCGTCTGACCTCCGTCGCGATTCCCCGTATCCGCGACTTCCGCGGCATCTCCGCCAAGAGCTTCGACGGCCGTGGTAACTTCTCCATGGGCGTCACCGAGCAGCTCATCTTCCCCGAGATCGACTTCGACTCCGTCGATCACCAGCGTGGTATGGACATCACTTTCGTGACCACCGCCAATACCGATGAGGAGGCCAAGGCCCTTCTGGACGCCTTCGGTTTCCCGTTCAAGAAATAGGTTCACCTGCCCTATGAGCGCCGTTCCCAGAAGGGGGCGGCGCTTGGGGCGAACAATACTCTATGTGAGGAGGATATAAGTGGCTAAGACATCGATGATCGTCAAGTGCAATCGCAAGCAGAAGTTCTCTACTCGTGAGTACACGCGCTGCCAGCGCTGCGGCCGTCCGCACTCTGTGTACCGCAAGTTCGGCCTGTGCCGTGTCTGCTTCCGCGAGCTTGCACTCAAGGGCGAGCTTCCCGGCGTTAAGAAGGCCAGCTGGTAAGTCACTACCAGCGTTTCAAGCATCCGTTTGGAACAGGGAAAACGCGCTAGTTAGGCTTTGCCGTTAAGGGCGGCGAAGAACCAAGAGCACGTGTTCATCAAGAACGAAGGAGAATCTGTATGAACCTTACAGACCCGATCGCAGATATGCTTACGCGCATCCGTAACGCTAACTCTGTGAACAAGGCCACGGTCTCCATGCCGAGCAGCAAGAAGCTCGTCGAGATCGCTCGTGTTCTGCACGAGGAGGGCTACATCGAGGGCTACGATGTCGAGGACACCGTTCCCCAGAAGACTCTGCACATCACGCTTAAGTATGGTCCCAAGAAGGCTAAGGTCATCAACGGCATCCGCCGCATTTCCAAGCCGGGCCTGCGTAAGTACACCGGCGTTGCCGACATGCCCCGCGTCCGCGGTGGCCTTGGTACCGCCATTATTTCCACCAGCCATGGCGTTATGACCGACCGCGATGCTCGCAAGCACAACGTCGGCGGCGAGATCATCGCTTACGTCTGGTAATTCGCTCGGTAGGTAGAAGGAAAGGAGATCACCGTGTCTCGTATCGGTAATAAGCCTGTCCAGATTCCCGCCGGAGTCGAAGTGGCAGTCAACGGCAACAACGTTGTCGTCAAGGGCCCCAAGGGCCAGCTCGAGCTCGATGTCTTTGAGAAGCTCGCTATCAACATCGAGGACAACGTCCTCACCGTTTCCCGTCCCGACGACGAGCGTGAGACCCGTGCCCGCCACGGCCTCACCCGTGCCCTCATCCACAACATGGTTGTTGGCGTTTCCGAGGGCTTCGAGAAGAAGCTCGAGCTCGCCGGCGTCGGTTACCGCGTGCAGCAGAAGGGCAAGAACCTCGAGTTCTCCCTGGGCTTCTCGCACCCCGTGATCGTCGAGGCTCCCGAGGGCATCACCTTCGAGGTTCCCGACAACACCCACGTGAACGTCAAGGGTATCAACAAGCAGCAGGTCGGTCAGATCGCCGCTGAGATCCGCGGCCATCGTCCTCCCGAGCCTTACAAGGGCAAGGGTATCCACTACGTTGGCGAGCACATCCGCCGCAAGCTGGGTAAGGCCGCCAAGTAGTCGTAACCGACTCACTCGCATAAGACCAGCACCCCGTCAGGTGCTGGCAAGATCAACCTTTTTAGGAGTTTACGTATGAACAAGCATAAGGCGAAGCTGGAAGGCCTCAAGCGTCGTCAGCGTCGTGTTCGCGGCAAGGTCTCGGGTACCTCCGAGCGTCCGCGTCTTCGCGTGACCCGTACTAACGCCAACATCTATGCCCAGATCATCGACGACAGCAAGGGCTCCAGCCTGACGCTCGTCTCTGCCTCGACCCTCGAGGCCGAGTTCAAGGGCACCCACACCTCGAACAAGGAGGCTGCGGAGAAGGTCGGTCAGCTCGTTGGCAAGCGTGCCATCGAGGCCGGCATCACCAAGGTCGCCTTCGATCGCGGTGGCCGTATCTACCATGGCCGCGTCAAGGCCCTCGCCGACGGTGCTCGTGCCGCCGGTCTCGAGTTCTAGGAGGTATGTAGCACATGGCTCGTAATCAGAAGCAGCAGCGCGAGGCCTCCGAGTTCGAGGAGCGCGTCGTTTACATCAACCGCGTGTCGAAGACCGTCAAGGGTGGTCGTCGCATGAGCCTCGTCGCTCTCGTCGTCGTTGGCGACGGCAAGGGCAACGTCGGCGTTGGCATGGGCAAGTCCGCTGAGGTGCCCCTGGCCATCTCCAAGGCGTCTCTCGATGCCAAGAAGAACATGTTCCACGTGCCGGTGACCGAGCAGGGCACCATCCCGCACGAGGTTCTCGGCCACTTTGGTGCCGGCCGCATCATCATCAAGCCCGCTGTCGAGGGTACCGGCGTTATCGCCGGCGGCGCTGTGCGTCCCCTCTTCGAGCTTGCTGGCATCAAGAACGTCCTGTCCAAGTCCCTCGGTACCGACAACGGCCTCAACATCATCAAGGCTGCCGTCGAGGGCCTCAAGGAGCTCTCCAGCCCTGAGGACGTCGCGGCTCGCCGTGGCCTGACGGTCTCCGAGATGTTCGTCGGTAAGGAGAACTAAGCATGGCTGACACCATCAAGATCAAGCAGGTCCGCAGCACCAACGGTTGCAAGCAGGACCAGGTCCGTACTGTCCGTGCCCTCGGTCTCCACAGGATCCGCGAGGTTCGCGAGATTGCTGACAACGAGTCCGTCCGCGGCATGATCTTCAAGGTCAAGCACCTTGTCGAGATTGTAGAGGAGTAGCAAATGCAGCTTCACGATCTTACTCCCGCGCCCGGTTCCACCAAGAACCGTAAGCGCGTCGGCCGTGGCAATTCTTCGGGTCACGGCACCACTTCTGGCCGCGGCCAGAAGGGCCAGGGTTCCCGCTCTGGTGGCACCAAGGGTGTCGGCTTCGAGGGTGGCCAGACTCCGCTGGCTATGCGCCTGCCCAAGCTTCCGGGCTTCCGCAACCCCCGTCGTATCGAGTACACCGCTGTTAACGTTGAGCGTCTCGAGCGTAAGTTCGAGGACGGCGCTGTAATCGACGGTGCCGCTCTTAAGGCCGCTCGCATCACCAAGAGCGAGTTCGAGCCCGTCAAGGTGCTCGGCAATGGTGAGCTCACCAAGAAGTTCACGGTCAAGGTCGACAAGGTCAGCGCTTCTGCGCAGGCCAAGATCGAGGCCGCTGGCGGAAAGGTCGAGCTGCCGTGCTAAATGGTCTTAAGAATGCTTTCCGCATCAAAGAATTGCGCGAAAAGATTCTTTTTACCATAGCTATGCTCGTCGTGTACCGCATTGGTGCGCACGTTCCTGTGCCCGGCATTCCCTTCCAGGGGATGCTGGGCCTTTTCTCGACCGATAACAATTCGGTCGCCGCAGGTGCTATGGCCCTCCTGAATCTTTTCTCTGGCGGCGCGTTGAGCTATGTGTCGGTGTTTTCGCTGGGCATCATGCCTTACATCACCAGCTCGATCATCCTCCAGATGCTCCAGGCCGTCGTGCCTTCCCTGCATGAGCTTGCCCGCGAGGGCGAGGTCGGTCAGACCAAGATTACGCAGTATTCGCGTTACCTCACCCTGGCTCTGGCAATCCTCAACTCCGTGGGTTACCTCTTCCTCTTTAAGAGCTTCGGCATCAGCTTCAATGGCGCCGGCGCTCCCGAGATCATCTTCGACCTCATGATCGTCGGTACGCTCACCGCAGGCGCTATGCTGATCATGTGGATTGGTGAGCTCATCACCCAGCGCGGTATCGGCAATGGCATGTCGCTGATCATCTTTGCGAACATCATGGCCGGCCTTCCGCAGGCTATCTTCTCCAGCACCGAGGGTAATGCCGGTGGCATCATCACCATGGTGATCATCTGCGCCATCATCCTGCTGGTTATCCCGCTGATTGTTTTCCTTGAGCGCGGCCAGCGCCGCATCCCGGTCTCCTATGCCAAGCGCGTCGTGGGCCGTCGCATGATGGGTGGCCAGACCACCTACCTGCCCATCAAGGTCAACACCGCGGGCGTCGTGCCGATCATCTTTGCCTCGGCGCTGCTGTACTTCCCGGCTCAGATTGCCGTGTTCTTCCCCGGCATCGGCTGGATTCAGGCAGTTGCCTCTGCGCTTTCGACCGGTTGGCTCAACTGGGTGCTTAACGTTGTCCTCATCGTGTTCTTCGCGTACTTCTACACCTCCATGGTGTTCAACCCCGATGACACGGCCGACAACCTTAAGAAGCAGGGTGGCTTTATTCCGGGCGTCCGTCCGGGTAGGGCTACCGCGGCCTACATCAAGAACGCGCTCAACAAGATCACGCTTCCCAGCGCTGTCTTTTTGGCGCTCATCGCCATCGTGCCTTCGATCATCTTCTCCTTCACGGGTAACCATCTGATCCAGGCATTTGGCGGCACGTCCATCCTCATCATGGTCGGCGTCGTGCTCGACACGGTCGATAAGCTCGAAGGCCAGATCAAGATGTATGATTACGATGGATTCTTTAAATAGGCTAGAGGAGGATTGCTCATGAACCTCGTATTGCTCGGAGCTCCGGGTGCCGGTAAGGGCACCGTCGCACAGGAGCTCGTCGCCGAGTTTGGCGTCGCTCACATTTCCACGGGCGACCTGCTGCGTGCTGCCGTCAAGGGTGGCACCGAGCTTGGTATTCAGGCTAAGAAGTACATGGACGCTGGCGAGCTCGTTCCCGACCAGCTCGTGATCGACCTTGTCAAGGAGCGCCTTGCTGCCGATGACGCCCAGCAGGGCTTCATCCTCGACGGCTTCCCGCGCAACACCGCCCAGGCTGTGACGCTCGATTCTGAGCTCTCCGCTATGGGTCGCGAGATCGACTGCGCCCTTCTGGTCGACGTGGCCCCCGAGGTCATTATCGATCGTCTGTCTTCGCGTCGCACCTGCCGCGCCTGCGGTTACACCGGCACCGCTGCCGATGCCACCTGCCCCAAGTGCGGCGGCGAGATGTATCAGCGCGACGACGACAAGCCCGAGACCATCAAGAACCGTCTCGACGTCTACGAGAAGTCCACGAGCCCGCTCGTCGACTACTATCGTGGCCAGGGTCTGCTCAAGTCGGTCAACGGTGACCAGGCTCGCGAGACCGTGTACGGGGATGTCAAAGAGGCTCTCGGTCTATGATCAAGATTAAGTCTGCAACGCAAATCGAGCAGATGAAGAAGGCAGGAGCGCTATCTAAGATGGCGCTCCGCCACGTTGGAGCCATGGTTCGTCCCGGCGTTTCCACCTTTGAGCTTGATCAGCTCGCGGAGCAGATTATCCGCATGCATGGCGGCACCCCGGCCTTTAAGGGTTACGGCGGGTTCCCGGGAACCATTTGCGCATCGATCAACGATGCTGTGGTCCACGGTATTCCCAACCCCGACATGATCCTGCGCGATGGCGATATCATTTCCATCGATACGGGAGCCGTTGTCGACGGTTGGGTTGGCGATAACGCTTGGACGTTTTTCGTCGGTAATCCCACGCCCGAGGCCAAGGCCCTGTGCGAGGTTACGCGCGATTGCCTTAAGGCTGCCATCGAGCAGGCTGTCCCCGGTAACCATATCGGGGATGTTGGTTATGCCGTTCAGTCTCTCGCCGAGTCTCACGGCTATGGCGTTCTTCGTGACTATGTTGGCCATGGCATTGGCCGCGTGATGCACGAGGACCCCAACGTTCCTAACTATGGAAAGAAGGGGAGGGGCGTTCGCCTCCAGGCCGGCATGGTCATTGCCATCGAGCCGATGGTTACGATGGGTTCCAACCATGTGAGCACGGGCTCCGACGGTTGGATTGTTACGACCAACGACCACCTGCCCGCCGCGCACTACGAGAACACCGTCGCCATTACCAATGACGGTCCGGTGATTCTCACCACGGATGCCCAAGGTGCTTGGTGTTCGCTCCAAGGCGGAGAAATGTAACAAGTTCCACTTAGTTGTGGAGCCATTACGAAGTTATTACGATGCGTGCATACGTGTTGTAAAATACTCAATCGCTGTCGTTTTCTAGAGAAAGATGATTGCTTGTGAAGAAGGAAGACGCAATTGAGCTCGAGGGTACGGTAAAGGAACCGCTGCCCAACGCCATGTTTAAGGTCGAGCTCGAGAACGGTCATTCGGTTCTATGCAACATTTCTGGCAAGATCCGAATGAATTACATCCGTATTCTCCCCGGTGACAGGGTTGTCGTGGAGCTTTCCCCGTACGACCTGACCCGCGGCCGCATCACCTATCGCTACAAATAGCGGCACGCATACACGCACTCCATTTCCGACTGCAGGCTTAGCTCAACCTACGGTCGGATTGTGTGTGAAGACCAGCCATAGTTTTAAACGCCTGCGGCTGGGCGAGTAGATAGTAGGGAAGTAGTTTGAGCGCTACCGAAAGGAAGAACGATGAAGGTACGTCCTTCGGTCAAGAAGATGTGCGATAAGTGCAAAATCATTAGGCGCCATGGCAAGGTCCTCGTCATTTGCGAGAACCCCCGTCATAAGCAGCGTCAGGGTTAAGAGAGGAGACTACGTTGGCCCGTATTAATGGTGTCGACCTCCCGCGTGAGAAGCGCGTTGAGATCGGTCTGACCTACATTTACGGCATCGGCCGCACCACTGCGACGAAGATCTGCGTCGAGTGCAACGTTAACGTGGATACGCGCGTTAAGGACCTCACCGAGGATGAGGTTAACGCCATCCGCGATTATATCGATAAGAACCAGATCATGGTTGAGGGCGACCTCCGCCGTGAGCGCAACCAGAACGTCAAGCGCCTTATGGACATCGGCTGCAACCGCGGCCTTCGTCACCGCAAGGGCCTCCCGGTCCGCGGCCAGCGCACCCACACTAACGCTCGTACCCGCAAGGGCCCGAAGCGTCAGATCGGTGCTAAGAAGAAGAAATAAGGAGCGCTAGATAGATGGCTACTGCTAAGAAGAACGTTCGCGCTGCCCGTCTGAAGCGCGCGGACCGTAAGAACATTTCCGTGGGCCAGGCTCACATTCGTTCTACGTTCAACAACACGATCGTTTCGATCACCGATCCCCAGGGCAACGTCATTTCCTGGAAGTCGGCTGGCCAGGTGGGCTTCAAGGGCTCCCGTAAGTCCACGCCGTTCGCTGCCCAGATGGCTGCCGAGGCTGCTGCCAAGCAGGCCATGGAGCACGGTATGAAGAAGGTTTCCGTCTTCGTCAAGGGCCCCGGCTCCGGTCGTGAGACCGCCATCCGCTCCCTCCAGGCTGCTGGCCTCGAGGTCTCGAGCATCCAGGACAAGACCCCCATTCCGCACAACGGCTGCCGCCCCAAGAAGCGTCGCCGCGTGTAACTGAAAGGATCGTATCAATATGGCAATCGACAGGACTCCTGTTCTTAAGCGCTGCCGTCAGCTCGGGATCGATCCCGCTGAGCTCGGTTACAGCAGCAAGAAGGAATCTATCCGTCAGCCCAAGCGCCGTCGCAAGGAATCTGAGTACGGCATGCAGCTGCGCGAGAAGCAGAAGGTCAAGTTCATCTATGGCGTTCTGGAGAAGCAGTTCCACGGCTACTTCAACAAGGCCCGCAAGATGAACGGTGTCACCGGTGAGAACCTCATGATCATCCTTGAGTCTCGCCTCGACAACGTCGTCTTCCGTCTTGGCTTCGCCCGCACCCGCAAAGAGGCTCGTCAGTCCGTCCGTCACGGTCACTTCACCGTGAACGGCAAGCGCGTGGACATCCCGTCCTACCGCGTCAAGGCCGGCGACGTCGTCGCTGTCGGCGAGAAGTTCCGTGACCTCCTCCCCATCAAGGAGGCCCTGATTTCTTCCGAGCGCTTTGAGGTCCCTGGCTGGCTCGAGGTCGATATCGAGAAGCTGTCTGGTAACGTGCTCGCTCTGCCGACGCGTGAGCAGATCAGCGGTGATATCAACGAGCAGCTCATCGTCGAGCTCTACTCTAAGTAGTCCATCCGGGCTGCTGAGGCTGGAGGTAATACATGTCAGAATTCATTAGGCCTCAGGTTCAGGTCGAAGAGATCAACGAGACGTCTGCTCGTGTCTCCGTCGAGCCGCTCGAGCGTGGCTACGGCGATACGCTGGGTAACTCCCTTCGCCGCGTACTTCTGTCCTCGCTCGAGGGTGCCGCCGTCGAGGCTATTCAGATCGATGGTGCACAGCACGAGTTCATGACCATCCCTAACATGGTCGAGGATGTCACCGACATCGTCCTGAATGTCAAGGGTCTTGTCTTCAGGGCTCTCGGCACGACCGACGAGGCGACCGCCACCCTTTCTGTTGACGGCCCCTGCGAGGTCACCGGTGCGGACTTCTTTATTCCGTCCGAGTTTGAGCTGGTCAACCCCGAGCAGCACATCGCTACGCTCACCGAGGGTGGCCATCTCACCATGAGCATGCGCATCGGCTATGGCCGCGGCTATGTTTCTGGCGAGGCCAACAAGCGCGACAACGATCCCATCGGTGTGATCCATGTCGACTCGCTGTACTCGCCGGTTTCCCGTTGCGCCAAGCTCGTTGAGGCTTGCCGTGTCGGTCAGCACACCGACTACGACCGCCTTGTCCTCGAGATCGAGACCAACGGCTCCATCGCCCCGCGCGACGCCGTGGTCCAGGCTGCCAATATCATCAACCAGCATATGGCCGCCTTTATGAACCTTGCCGAGACCCCCGAGGTCGAGGAGGAGGCTTCGATCTTCGCTCCCGAGGTCACCAACGACAACGCCGAGCTGGACAAGCAGATCGAGGATCTGGACCTTTCCGTCCGTTCCTACAACTGCCTTAAGCGCGCCAGCATTCACTCTGTCCGTCAACTCGTTGAGTTCTCGGAGAACGATCTGCTCAACATCCGTAACTTCGGTGTTAAGTCGATCGAGGAAGTGAAGGACAAGCTTGAGTCCATGGGCCTGAGCCTGAAGGCTTAATGCTTCGCATATTTGAGGAGAAACTAGACCATGCGTCACAACGTTAAGAAGGGCCTGAAGCTCGGCACCGATGCGAGCCACACCAAGGCCATGAAGAAGAGCCTTGCTAAGGCCCTCTTCGAGAACGACCGCATCAAGACCACCGAGACCCGCGCTAAGGCGCTGCGTTCGGTCGTCGATCCGATCATCACTTGGGCCAAGAAGGGCGACCTGCACTCTCGTCGTCTGGCTATCGCCAAGCTCGGCGATAAGCAGCTCGTTGCCGAGATCTTCGACAAGGCTGCCCAGGGCATGTGGCAGGACCGCAACGGCGGTTACACCCGCATCATGAAGCTCGGCAACCGCAAGGGCGACAACGCTCCCATCGTTATCATGGAGCTCGTCACCGAGCCTTGCACGCCTAAGGCCAAGAAGGCTGCTCCGGCCCCCAAGAAGGCCGCTGCTCCCAAGAAGGTCGAGGCCGTCGAGGAGGCTCCTGCTGAGGAGACCGCTGAGTAGACTTTCCGTCTGCATAGGCTATATTCGAGGGGTACGTTCGCGTACCCCTCTTTTTTTTGTCGCGATACCGTTGCTTGTTTGTTGGGAGCGCCCATGACTGCGCCGTCTGATTTCAATTCGATTTCCGAGCTTGACGCCACACTCGTATTTCGTGTGGCCTATGATGGCTCGTCGTATAGCGGATTTGCCGAGCAGCCGGGACAGACGACGGTTGCTGGTGAGCTACGTCGAGCCATCGAGACGCTGCTTCGCCGCCCGATCGATCTGACGTGCGCGGGGCGTACCGATGCCGGCGTGCATGCCGTGGCTCAGTACATCAGCGTGCCCGTTACGGACGCTGAGCTCGCTTGTACGCGCCGTAGGTGGCTGCGGGCCATGGATGCCCTGCTGCCCAAAGATATCGCCATAAACGAGGTCTACAGGGCCCGTAAAGGCTTTTCTGCACGCTTTGACGCGCATTCCCGTACGTATACATACCGTATTGCCGATCGCGATGCGCGCCCCGTGCTGTCCCGCGGTGCCGTGTGGTGGCATCGCTATCCCTTGGATGTTGAGGCTATGTCTTCTGCCTGCCCCGCGCTGCTGGGCGAGCAGGACTTTAAAAGCTTTTGCAAGGTTGCCTCGGCCGTTGGCAAGCCCACGCATCGCTGCGTGATGCGTGCCGAATTTGGCCATGAGGTTGCGTTTGGCGAGGACATCCTGACGTTTACCATCGAGGGCAATGCGTTTCTGCATTCGATGGTCCGTACGATCGTGGGCACGCTTGTCGAGATTGGCATGCATCGCCGTGAACCCGAGTGGATGCGCGAGGTTATCGATGCTTGCGACCGTACCGCTGCGGGCCCCACGGCGCCTGCCTGCGGCCTTACGTTTATGGGCGTGGATTACGATCCCGCCGAGCTTGTCGTGCTCGACTAGGGGGGGCTTGACGTGTCGTGCGTCGACACCTGTCATCTGTGGGCTGCGCGTGTGCAACATCTGTTCTTGGCGTGCAATGCAACCGGTGTCTCATTGCTTTTATTGCCGGGGTGTACCATGAACCACGGTTTGATTCATTGCTGTCGAGAGGACGGATAATTTGGTTCGACGTGGTTCGCATCCGCGACTTTCGGTGATCCTTGTGGTAGAAGGTTCGCCCAGCTATGCGATGCGTGCGCTCGAGAGTATCCAGAACCAAGACCTCTACGATTTGCAGATTGTCGTTGTCTGCCGCGATGCTGCGCCCGGTGTGCGCCATTCGCTTCAAGTTGCTGCCGACAGGGACATCCATATTGATTTGATTGACGTCGAGGACGCGAAGCGCGGCGCTTGTCTTCGTGCCGGTTTTGATGCCTCGCGCGGCTCTCAAATCATCGCCATGAACGCCGATGAGTGGTTTGCTCCGCAGGCCCTTTCCAAGATGGTCGATATCGCGTGCGATACTGCGGCAGACATTGTGCTCCCCTCGGTGTCGCTCGATCGATACGATGCGCATCGCGAGCGTCATTCGCGCGTCTTGGATGCTGCCTCTATTGCCATAGAAGACGAGTCTTCTATGGTGACTGGGCTGCCCCAGTTGATTTTGGGCGGCCTAGTCGCTCAGACCTCTGGCGTGATGTATAGCCGTCCGCTGTTTGAGGCATGCCTGTCGCGCGGCAAGGCGTACCGTACGGTTGAGTTTATGGCTTATGCGCTCTCGCAGGCACGATTCGTGTCCGGCTGCGGCGACGCTTGTTTCCACGCGGCGGCACCTAAGCTTACAGATGCCTTTGATCCCACCATGTATGCCAGGATATCCGATGACACTCGAGCGCTCGACGAGCTTGCGGACTCACTCTCGGAAGCAGATAGCGGTGGTCGGCTCAAGCTGGCAAGCCAAAAGTTCTACTTTGCCGGACTGGTCGCCTGCATCGAGAATTTGTGTCTGAGCCCGCATGGGGTGTCGTCAATCGAGCGTTCCGCCCGCATGCGTGATATGCTCGAGGCGCCTCGAACCCGTCAGATGGTCGCCGCGCTCAAGGATAACCATCGGGGACTCGGTCTGTTGTTTGGGCCGATCGCCAGCGCCAAGCCCGCGCGCTGCGTGATGTGTACGCATCTGGCAGCTTTTCTTAACCGGACGGGCGCAAAAACCGCCTAAACGGCTCATTACGAAACAAACTTGCATAGAATTGTTTCGAAATGCGTTCTTATACACAAAAGCCTTCAAATAGCGTTAAACTATTCAATCACTGATTGATTGTCTCCGCCATCTTTTGGAGAGAGGGTTTGTATGGCTAAAAAACGCAATGGGCGCCAGGATGCCATTAGAGATATTGTGCGCAATAAGGATGTCCGCACGCAGCGCGTGCTGGTCGATGAGCTCCGTGCTATGGGCTTTGATTGCACGCAGGCGACTGTCTCTCGCGATATTGCCGATATGGGGCTGCGTAAGCTCCCTGAGGGCATCTATGTTCTGGCAGAGGACCTGCACCTGCAGCGTATGGTTTCCGAGCTCGTAACGGGCGTTCTGCGTACTGATAATCTGGTTATGATCAAGGCTCAGCCTGGCACGGCTTCCGGCATCGCCGCCGCCGTTGATGCGGCAGAGTTACCCGATGTGCTTGGCTCGCTTGCCGGCAACGATACGATTTTGGTTATTGCCCAGACGGCCGAGGACGGCGAGCGTCTCGAGGCGCTGATCAATAAGTTGAGCAATTCTCGCAAGTAGGTGTGCGGGTCGTGCGCTCGGCATTGTGTGCGCTGACATAGTGGCTTGTAAGGGGCATCGACGTTGGTCGGTACCCCTTTTTGTTTGCCGGTATAAAGACCGCCCACCAGGTCGCTTCAAACTAAAAGGCCCCGAGCAGTTCAATAAGCTGCTCGGGGCCTTGTTGGCTTTAGTCGCGTACTTCTTAGCCGACCGTATCGTCAGGCGTGGGCGAGGGGTCGGGAGTGGGCGTAGGCGTAGGCGTAGGCGTAGGCGTAGGCGTAGGCGTGCCGCCATCGCCGCCGGTTGAACCACCAGTGGGGCCACCCGTCGAGCCACCGGTCGTACCGGTGCCGCCGGTGGTGTCGCCGCCCGTGGTCTCGGTGGTCGTGGTCGTCGTGGTAGTCGTTGTGGTGGTTTCCTCTTCCTCTTCGTCCTTGTCCTTGTCGTCGTTCTCCGACTTCTTGGTGTTGTTGGTGCCGTAGAACTTCCAGACGCTGTTGTTCTTGTAGGTGGGCGCCGTTCCGGTCGCAAACTCCTCGCGCTCGGTACCGGTCAGAACGGTGTTCATAAACCGCTTAAAGACAGGCAGGTTGGTGCTGTCGCCCAGCAGGTCCGTGCCGTACTTTTGGATGGGGATCTCGCCCGCGGAATAGCCGGTCCACAGGGCGCACGCCAGCTGCGGGGTATAGCCGCAGAACCACAGGTTGGTGGTGTTGTCGGTGGTGCCCGTCTTGCCGGCATAGGGCTGGTTGACACTCAGAGCGCCGGCAGCACCCGTACCGCTGCCCTTCATGACGCCGGACAGAACATCGGTGACCGCGGCGGCCTCGCCCTCGGTAAGCACCTGTGAGGGATTGTCGGTGTGCTGGTACAGCACCGAACCGGTACGAGAGTCAATCTCGGTGATGGCGATCGGCTGGCGATAGTAGCCGCCGTTGGCAAACGTCGCGTAGGCGGCGGCCATCTCGAGCGGCGAGATCGAGCCGGTGCCGAGCGTCATGACGGGAACGTCCTCGATGTTGTCCTTGGCGGGGTCGATGCCGAGCTTTTTGACGAGCGAGATGATCTTGCTGTTACCGACGGCTTCCGCCACCTGGATGTAGCCGGTGTTGGAGGAGTATGCCGTCGCCTGCTTAAGCGTGATGTTGCCATAGCTCTGGTTGGCGTAATTTTGGACCTCGGTCGTGGTGCCCTTGGCCCTGAGCGGCGAGTTGCAGTTGAGGGTGACGTTGGGGTTCATGCCGTTTTGGATGGCAGTTGCCAGCGTAAAGGCCTTAAAGGTGGAGCCGACGGGACGCTTGGCCGTGGCATGGTTTACGTGGTTCTCGTCGGCGTTGTAGTCGTAGCCGCCCACCATGCACTTGATGTAGCCGGTCTTGGGGTCGACGACGACCATGCCCATGTCCAGGCCGTCAAGCGAGAGCGTGTCGAGCTGCTCGCGGACGGCATTCTCTGCCACCTGCTGCATCGTGGGGTCGATGGTGGTCTTGACGGTCAGGCCGCCCTTAAAGAGCACGTCGGTCGAGAACTCCTGCTCCAGTAGCTGCTTGACGTAGGAGACAAAGTAGGGCTGCGAGTATACGTCGACGCCGCTGCCCGAGATTTCGGTCACGTTGAGGGTGATGGGCTCGGCCTGTGCGGCATCGTGCTCCTCCTGGGTGATGTGGCCCAGGCGCAGCATGTTGTCGAGAACCTTGTTGCGGCGAGACAGTGCCAGATCGGGGTTGACCGTGGGGTCGTACTGCGAAGGCGAGTTGGGAAGGCCGATGAGCAGCGCGGCCTCGCTGAGGGTGAGGTCGGCGGCGCTCTTGGACAGATAGGTCTCGGCTGCGGCCTCGATGCCGTAAGCGCCGTGGCCGTAATAGATGGTGTTGAGGTACATCATGAGGATCTCGTCTTTGGAGTACATGTCCTCCATCTTGATGGCGATGTAGGCCTCGCGCACCTTACGCTCAATGGTCGAGTCGAACTGCTCCTCCTGCAGGATGGTGTTGCGCACAAGCTGCTGGGTGATAGTCGAGGCGCCTTCGTGCCCGCCACCGAGGGTTGCCACCGCAGCACGCGCGATACCCCACAGGTCGATACCGCCGTGCTCGTAGAAGCGCTCGTCCTCGACGTCAACGGTGCCCTGCAGCACGTAGGGGGAGACCTCGTCCTTGGTGATAGACTTGCGGTTTTGCGTGTAGAATTTCGCGATCTTGTTGCCGTTGCAGTCGACGATCTCGGTGGGCTCGCTCACCAGATACGCGTTGGCGTCGGTGTAGTCGGGCAGATCGGACAGCCAGCGGTTGACGTTGCCGACCATGCCGATGCCAAATGCCACGCCCGCAATCAGCAGAAAGCCCAAAAACGAGAGCAGGATTATGGGCAGAGCATGCGTCTTTGAACGGCTGCGTCCCTGTCGTTGGCGAGGACCCATATATTGACCTCCAGGTATGTCGTGCCAGACGGTGGATGTGCCGTCGGGGCAGGATGGACATAAGTTATTACACGATAAACCAAACGGGGCGCGCGAGGCCTCGTGTATGCTGGAAGACGGCATTTTTCAGAGTGAATGCATACCTTGGTAAGGAGTTTGTCGATGGCGATTCGGACGATGGGGCCGAGCGGACAATACGAGACTGGATTGGATGCTGCCGGTGCGGCGCTGCCCGAGCTGCTGGCGCCGGCGGGCGGACTCGACCAGATGCTTGCGGCCATCGCCGCGGGTGCCGATGCCATCTATGCGGGGTTGGGCGGCTTTAACGCCCGTGTGAGCGCCCATGGCTTTACGGATAACGAGTTTGCGCGCGGCTGCGCCGTGGCGCATGCCCATGGCGTGCGTGTGTACGTAACGCTCAACGTGTTCGTGTTTGACGATGAGTTGTCCGACGCGGTGGCGTTGGGAGCTCATGCACTGGAGCTGGGCGCCGATGCTCTGATTGTCGCCGATGCCGGGTTGGCCTGCGCGCTGCGCGCGGCGATTCCCGGGGTCGAGATTCACCTGTCCACGCAGGCGGGCGCTCATAGCGAGGGTGCCGTGCGGCTTGCCGCCGATGAGCTGGGGGTCGAGCGCGTGACGACGGCACGCGAGCTGACGGTCGACGAGATTGCGGCGCTATGTGCCACGGGCGTGCCCATCGAGGTATTCTGCCACGGTGCGATTTGCATCGGCTATTCGGGGGCGTGCGAGTTCTCGGCCTTGCGGCGTGGGCGCTCGGCGATGCGCGGCGACTGCACGCAGCCGTGCCGTCTGGCGTACGACCTAGTGGACGAGGCGGGGCAGAGTGTTGTTGCCGTCGAGGGAGACCGCCTGCTTTGTCCGCGTGACTATCTGGGTATCGCGCACCTGCCCGAGCTTGTTGCCACCGGCGTGGCATCGCTCAAGATCGAGGGACGCATGAAGAATCCCGATTACGTATTCAACGTGGTGAGGGTGTGGCGTCGGGCACTCGATATGCTGTGCGACGGCGCGTGGGACTCCGGTGCCGTGGAAGAGCTTGAACGCGAGCTGGGAAGGTCGTTTAACCGTGGGTTTACCGATGCTTACCTGCGGGGTCGTTCGGGTGCCGAGCTCATGAGCTTTGAGCGCGCGATCAACCAGGGCGTGCGCGTGGGCCACTTGGTGGCGGTGGGTCACGAAGAGGTGACGGTTGAGCTTGATGCCGCCGTGGCGGCGGGCGATACGCTCGAAATCCGATTTTACCCGGGTGCCGACGCGCGTCCCGATGTGCCCAAGCGCTGGCCACAGGTGCCTTGCCCCGTGGATGCCGCTGCGGGGGAGCGCATCGTCGTGCATTGCAAACGTAAGGTGGACGCGGGCTGCGAGGTCTATCTGATTCGCAGCGCCGGCGTGTTGGATCAGACGGCGGCGGTGTTGGAGCGCATGCGGGCCGAGGCGGATGCGATTGCGCCCGTTGCGCGTGCCGTTGAGGTGCTGCCCTTTGAGGGCGCTGCGGTGGATGGCGGTGCGTCGACGGAGTTGGCGGGGTCGGCGGGGCCGGCAAAGCGCGAGGATTTTGCTCGTATGGTCTTTGCCTGGGAGCTGATGGATGTGGGTCCGCGCGATGAGCGAGATCTGTCCGATACAACGGTGGTGCTCGACGAAGTGTGCCGCGCGGGCGACGCCGAGCGGACTCGGGCGCTTATGCAGCGTGCCGGGCGCGTCGTCTGCCGCAATCTGGGACAAGTGGCGATGGCCCGCGAGCTGGGCACAACGTTTGACGTGGCGGCGCCGGTGTTCTGTGCCAATCGGGCCACGCTTACCTGGCTGCGCGGACTCGGTGCGGGGCGGGTGTGCTTGTCGGCCGAGTTGCTCGGCAATGATGCGGAGCGTGTTGCCGAACTTGCCGCTTGCCCCGGTGTCTTGGGGCCTGTCGATGCCGACCGTCCCGAGCTCATGGTGTGCGAGCACTGCTTGCTGACTGCCGAGGGCGCCTGCGCCACGGATGCAACGGGGCAGGTCCGTTGCCGTGACTGCTCGCGCCGTCAGCAGACGCGCTTTTTGGTCGAACGTGACGGCACGCGTTTGCCGGTCGTTATCGACGCGTGCGGCAGGACGAGGATTTTCCTGTCGTAGGTGCCGCGTCGCGCTGTTTTGGTTATTATTAGTGGGTTTATGAACTTCCAGCACCGCCGTATCCGGTGAGGGTGCTATAGCAAAAGGAGGATACCCAATGCTGTCTGTTGACGAGCAAATGCGTATCATCACCTCGGGTGCAGCGCAGATCGTCCCCGAGGCCGACCTTCGCAAGAAGCTTGAGAAGGGCGAGCCCCTCAACATCAAGCTCGGCGTCGATCCCACCAGCCCCGACCTGCACCTGGGCCATGCCGTGCCCCTGCGCAAGATGCGTCAGTTCCAGGACCTGGGCCACAACGTCACCCTTATCATCGGCAACGGCACTGCGCTGATCGGCGACCCCTCGGGCAAGAACTCCACCCGCCCGCAGCTTTCGCAGGAGCAGATCGAGGCCAACGCCGAGACCTACGTGAGCCAGGCCATGAAGATCCTGGACCCCGAGAAGACCACCATCGTGCACAACGGCGACTGGATCCTTTCGATGGACCTGGCCGGCCTGCTGCAGGTGTGCTCCAAGTTCACCGTCGCCCGCATCCTTGAGCGCGACGACTTTACTAAGCGCTACCAGTCTCAGACGCCGATTGCCCTGCACGAGTTTCTGTACCCCGTGATGCAGGCCTTCGACTCCGTTCAGATCAAGGCCGACGTCGAGATGGGCGGCACCGACCAGCTCTTCAACCTGCTCGCCGGCCGCGAGCTCATGGAGAAGATGGGCATGGAGCCGCAGATCGCGCTTACCATGCCGCTGCTCGAGGGCACCGACGGCGTGCGCAAGATGTCCAAGTCCTATGGCAACTACATCGGCCTGACCGACACTCCCAAGGATATGTTCGGCAAGACCATGTCCATCCCCGACGAGATGATCGGCAAGTACTATCGTCTGGCCAGCTCGCTCGCCCCGGCCGAGGTCGACAAGATCGACGCCGCCTTGGCCGATGGTTCTGCCGACCCCTACGAGCTCAAGCGCGCATTGGGCCGCGACCTGTGCGATACCTACCACGGTGCTGGCGCCGGCGACGAGGCTCAGGCCGAGTTCGACCGTGTGTTCAAGGAGGGCCAGCTTGCCGACTTCCCCGAGAAGCACGTTGAGCTGACCGTCAACGACGAGGGCCTGATTTACCTCGCTGGCCTGCTCAAGGACCTGGGCCTTTCGGCCAGCGCCGGTCAGGCCCGCCGCGACATCGACGGCGGCGGCGTCAAGATCAACGGCAAGGCTGTGGCTTCCAAGAGCTACAACATCGATCCGAGCGCCCTCAAGCTGGGCGACACCCTCTCCGTGGGCAAGCGCAAGGGCTTCAAGTTGGTCTAACGAGCGAGTTGACCTCACAAGTGCAACAAGGCCGCAGCCGGGATTTCCGGCCGCGGCCTTGTTTAGTTACGCGGTTTTACCAAATACGATTCGCTCGCTGTCGTTGCCAAAACATCGGCGCTGCCGTTGTTGGCACTTGGGGACGTTCCTTTTGTGCCGGCACTTTGGGACACTCCTTGTCATTGGTACAAAGCAACCTGCCCTCATTGCGCCAAGCGGCGTGTGCCGTTAAGCGGAGGGGGTGTATTCCCGACCCATCGTTTGGGCATACAATGGCTATTGTCTTGCTGCGGTGAAGGCCTGTCCGCTCCGCAGCTGTTTTCTACGGTTAAAGGAGAAGGTATGTCCGTTGAGGTCATGAGGTCTGTGATCGAGGCCGCCGAGGGCCGCGTGCCCGTCGACACGCTGTTTACCAATGCGCAGATTGTCGACGTGTACGGTCAGCGCGTGGCGCCCGGTAGCGTTGCCGTCAAGGACGGTGTGATCGTCGGCGTGCTCTACGACGGTCGCGACGATGCCGCTGGCACCTACGAGGCAACTGAGGTCGTCGACTGCCAGGGTCGCTATCTCGCTCCCGGTTTTATTGACGGGCATCTGCACATTGAGTCCTCGAACATCCGTCCCGCCGAGTATGCTCGCATGGCCGCGACGCGCGGTACTACCACCGCCATTGCCGACAGCCACGAGATTGCCAATGTTGCCGGTCTCGACGGCCTGCGCTTTATGATCGAGGATGGTCGTCGTGCGCCCATCTCCATCAAGTACATGATGCCTTCGTGCGTGCCCGCACTGCCCGACGAGCAAGCGGGCGCTGTGATTACCGCCGCTGACATGCAGGCGTTTTTTGCCGAGCATCCGGGCGATGTCTTTGGTCTGGGCGAAATGATGAACCTGCCGGGCGTCTTTATGGCCGACCCCGAGACCTGTGCCCGCATCGATGCTGCCAACCAGACGCCGTCCAAGCAGGTTGACGGCCACGCGCCGCTCGTTGCCGGTATGGACCTCAACGCCTATGCCGCAGCGGGCATTATCGCCGACCACGAGTCGACGATTCCCGAGGAGGCGCTCGACAAGCTGTCCCGCGGCATGTATGTGATGCTGCGTGAGGGCACGTGCAGCCACGACCTGGCCAATTTGTCTCCGATGCTGCTGGAGAACCCTGCCCGCGCCCGCCGCTGCTGCTTTGCGACCGACGACCGCGCTCCCTCCGATGCTCTTTCGACCGGCATGATCGACAATGTCTGCCGCGTGGCCATCGAGGCCGGCATCGACCCGGTGGTCGCCATCTCCATGGCGTCCCTTTCCACGGCTGAGGCATTTGGCCTGGACCACGGCTGTCGCGACCCGCATGAGCTCCGTGGCGCGATCGCCCCGGGCAAACGCGCCGACCTGCTGTTGCTCGATGACCTGACGTTTGCCAAGGCTCCGCATCGCGTATATGCCGCCGGTGCTCTGGTGGCGCAGGACGGCACCTTTGTGGGCGAGATCGCACCCGAGATGGCCGAGGTTGCGGCCCTTGCCGATGAGCTGCGCGCCTCCGTTAAGCTGCCGAAGCTTTCGCTCGACGTGTTTGACTATGCCTTTAAGCCGGGCGAGGCCGTGATTGACGTGGTGCCGGGTAAGGCCATCACGGGCATGGCTCGCCCCGAGAGCGCCGAGGGCCTGCGCCGCATTATGCTGATCGAGCGCCACGGCCGCGGCGTGTCACTGCAGGCCGAGGGCGCCGACGGTGATGGTCCTGCGGGCCTGGGTCTCGTTGGCAAGCACATTGGTCGCGGCTGGGTGCGCGGCTTTACCATCACGGGCGGTGCCATCGCCTCGACGATTGGCCACGATTCGCACAACGTGTGCGTGGTGGGCGACAACGCGGCCGACATGATGGCTGCCGTCGAGGCTGTTGGCCAGGGCGGCCACGTGCTGGTACGCGATGGCGAGGTCGTAGCGCGCATCCCGCTGGCGCTCGGTGGCCTGATGAGCGAGGGCACGGCCGAGGATGTCGCCGCGCAGCACGACGACTTTATGGTCAAGGCGCGCGCCATGGGCATCGAGCCGCCGCTCGACCCCATCATGGGCATCATCTTCCTGCCCCTGCCGGTGATCCCGACGCTCCGCATCCGCCCCGAGGGCATGTTCGACGTCACCACCTTCACCTACGCCGACTAGTCATCGGGGACGTTCTTAAACGACTAGTCGTCGGGACACTCTTCCGTGTGTCGCCTGCCGCCGCGGTCGTGGGCTCTCTGGCACGCGTGAGCTATTTGCCAGGTCTATGTAACGTTTACGCCCGCGGAGTCTTATTTGAGCTCCCTTTGGGTACGTTGGAATCGGATACACGTTCGATTCCAACAAGCCCGAAGGGAGCTTTTCTATGTTTAAACTGATTGCATCCGATATGGACGGCACACTGCTTGACGAAAACGGCCAGGTGCCTCCCGAGACCTACGAACTGATTCTGGCGCTACACGAGCATGGCGTGCATTTCGCCGCATCGTCAGGTCGTCGCTACGATCGCCTGTGCGAGTTCTTTGCGCCCGTTCGCGACAAGATGGACTTTGTCGCCGCTAACGGCGCCCAAGTCTACGCCGACGGTAAGATGGTAGACCGTGAGGTGTATTCCCACCTGGCGATTCGAAGGCTCGCCCAAGCCGTCAGGACGTTTCCCAATCTGCATCTTGCGCTCTTTGACCGAACCAAGTCCTTCCTGCTCGATGACGAGTGCAAGTTCGTGCGTGAGGTCGATAAGGACCTTCCCAATGCCGAGCGTATTTGGGAGCTGCCCGATCCCAGCGTAAATATCATCAAAGCGAGTATCTTTTGCGACGACAGTGCGGTTATGGACAGTGCGTACGTGCTACAGCGCGAACTTGGTCAGCTCTTTACTTTTGCGCCTTCGGGCAACGCGTGGATCGATGCCATGCAGCCCGGTGTGTCGAAGGCCTCGGGTATCGCGCAGCTCGCGGAGCATTACGGCATTGGTCGCGACGAGGTCATGGCGTTTGGCGACTCGATGAACGACTACGAGATCATTCGCTTTGTCGGCACGGGCTGCGCGATGGAAAACGCGCGCCCCGCGCTTAAGGCGGTGGCCGATCGCGTGGTGGGGTGCAACCGCGACCACGCCGTCCAGCAGGAGCTCCGTCGCGTGCTGGAGAGTCTCTCCTAATCCGGCAGATGGGGACGTTCCTTTTCTGCCGACAGTGGGGGACAGTCCTTGCAGCTTTTTCGTGAAGGCTGTCCCCAACGACTGGTCATTCAAGAACGTCCCCAATGACCAGACGATGACTAGGCGAGGGCGTCCATGATGGTGCGGGCGACGCCGTCGTGGTCGTTGTCGTATTCGGTGATGGCGTCGGCGGCCTCGCGATCTTCGGGCTCGGCGTTGATCATGGCCATGCCATGGCCCGCTGCCTGCAGCATGGGGATGTCGTTGATGTTGTCGCCGAACGCCCAGGCGTCGGCGAGACGCTCGCCCAGATGCTCACACAGCCACGTGAGGGCCGTTCCCTTGGTGGCGCCTTCGCCCATAACCTCGATATTCATGGCGTACGAACGCGTGACCTCAATGCCTCCGAGCGTGTCGAGCGCCGCCGCGATGGCGTCGCGATCGGCGGGGTCGTGCCAGTACATAGCGATGCGTTCGAGCGTCTCGACCTCGTCGATCTTGCTGTCGATATTCATGTCGATCGGCGTTCGTGTGCGCTTGAGCGAAGCCGCGATGTGGGGGTCGCCGCCACAGAACTCATCCAGACGCCCGTATAGCGAGCGGGGGAGGAAGCACTGCCCATCCGCGAAGATATCGAAGGTCACATCGTGGCCGGCGGCAATGCGATGGATGCGGTGGGCAATGCCACGGTCGAGCGGACGGCTCAAGATGCACGTGGCGCGCGAGGCGTCGGTGGGCGTATCCTCGTCGAGCTGCCAGACGCTGGCGCCGTTGGCACAGACCGCGTAATGCACGGCGGGATGGGCGAGAATGGGCTCAAAGATGCCCGACAGTGGACGTCCCGTGCAGGGAACAAACTCGATGCCACGACGTGCGAGCTCGTCGAGCATCGCCCAGGTGGCATCGCTCATTTGCTTATCGCTCGTCAGCAGCGTCCCATCCATATCGGAAAACACAATCATTTGATGCAGCCCTTTCTACTGGCATAAAAAGCGTGGCCGAGGGCTTGGGTCCCTGGCCACGCTCGAGTTCTATAACGGTTCGCGTCCTAGCGGTCGGCGAGCGGCTTGTACTCCAGCGGCTCGATCACCGGACGATAGGCCGGGCGAATAATACGGTGCGCGCAGAAGAGCTCTTCCATGCGGTGCGCCGACCAGCCGGCCATGCGGGCGACGGCGAATAGCGGCGTAAAAAGCGTCTCGGGCACGCCGAGCATCTTGTAGATAAAGCCCGTGTACAGGTCGATGTTCGCGCAGATGGGCTTGGTCATGCCGTGGTCGCGCATGACCTGGGGTGCCAGGCGCTCGATGCGCTCGATGAGTGCGAACTCTTCGCCCAAGTCCTTCTTGGCTGCCAGTGAGCGCGCGTAACGGCGGCACACCTCGGCACGCGGGTCGCTCAGCGTGTAGACGGCGTGGCCCATACCGTAGATGAGACCCGTGCCGTCGAAGGCCTGCTTGTCGAGAATCTTGCCCAGGTAGGCTGCAACCTCGTCCTCGTCCTCCCAGTTGGAGACATGCGCGCGGATGTCCTCGTGCATAGACACGACCTTGGCATTGGCACCGCCGTGGCGCGGGCCCTTGAGCGAGCCGATAGCCGCGGCGTAAGCGGAATACGGGTCGGTTGCCGAAGAGGACAGCACGCGGCAGGCGAAGGTGGAGTTGTTGCCGCCGCCGTGCTCGGCATGCAGCATGAGCATCACGTCGAGCAGCATGGCTTCGTCGCGGGTGAATGCCATGCCGCCGCGCAACACCTGCAGGATAGTCTCGGCGGTGGAGAGGCCGGGTGTGGGGTGCGGTACATGAACCTCGGAGCCGCGGCGCTTGGCGACCGAGGCCATATGCGCGAAGGCGGCGATGCGGGGGAGACGGGCGAGCATGGAGATGGCGACGTCGATTTCGTGCTCGGGTGTAATGGCGTCGGGCTCGGCGTCGAAGGCGTAGAGCAGCAGCACGGCGCGCTGAAGCACATTCATGATGCTCGACGACACCGTGGTCATGGGGAACTCGCGGACGTATTCGTCGCTCAGATGTCTAAAGGCGCCCAGGCGCTCGCAAAAGCCGTCGAGCTCTTCCTTGTTGGGTAGCGAACCCGTGATAAGCAGATAGGCGACTTCCTCGTAGCCGTAGCGATTCTCGGTCTGGGCATTGTTGACCAGATCCTCGATGCTGTAGCCGCGAAGCGTGAGCTTGCCCTGATCGGGCACGACCTTTCCGTCGACCTTGTTGTAGCCGTGCACATCCGAGATGCGAGTGAGGCCCGCGACCACGCCCGAGCCGTCGGCATTGCGCAGGCCGCGCTTGACATTGTGCTCAACAAACAGGCCCTCGTCATAAGGGTCGGTCGGCAGGCCGTGGTAGAGGTTTTCGCTCTCAGACGAAATCTGGCGGCTTGCTTCGTAATCCAAGACCAGACGGCTCAGGTGGTCGTCGAAGCGGTAGTAGATTTTCTTGGCGTCGTAGGCCATGTGCGCTCCTCTCCGGGCCATGTGGTGACGTTGCGCCTGGGCGCACGTTGGGCCGTCTCCACGCAGCCTGTTCGCTACAGGCGGTACATAAAGTTAAAGACGTCCTCGCGCTGGATGGACACGTTGACGCCCGAAAGCTCGCCGGCCTCGGCCAGGGCCTTCTGCAGCTCGGCGAAATCGAGCTTGGACTCAGCGGTGTCGGCCAGCATGGTCATGGTGAAGATGTCCTCGATAATGGACTGCGTAATGTCGCGGATGTCGACGTTGGCCTCGCCCAGGACACGGGTGACGCCGGCGACGATGCCGGGGCGGTTCTTGCCAAGGACGGTGATGACGATACGGGAGGACGAGATCTCGGCCATGGGAAACCCTTTCGCGTGGTCGCGGCGCGCGCGGGGCGCTCCGCTACGGTACAGTGTTCATCATTGTACCTGTCTGGCGCAAAAAAGGCGCGCTCGCTGCGGCGTTACATGCCTGCAACATGAGCGTAAGGGGGAAGGCCGCACGGGGAAGAGCCGTCTGGCGCGTGTCCGGCTCGTGTTGGGTTGATTTCCGATCTCAGCCGAACACATTGAGCGGACAGGCCGTTCCCGCAGTCAGCCGAACGCCTCCGACGGCTGATTCCGAACTGGAAGCGGAGGGCATCCCCGCCCTTCGGTAGGGGATACCGCTCCGCGGCGCATGCCGCGGGCGGCGCCCCTATCGGACCACCGTGACCTCAGTTGGGATGGGCCCAGCACTGCCGCGTACTCGGTGAGCTAGAGCCAACTGTTCGTCTTCACGTCGCGTATGGCGATATTTCGGTCGTCCGGCTCGGTGATGCCGTAGCCGAACGCCTGGAGCGTCTCGATGGACTCCTGGATCCTCTGTTGGAACATGGGACCCGGATCGACCCTCGGCCCGAGGTGCCCGCGCCAAAGGCACGGCGTGGCGCGCAGCATGTTATGGATTTTGGAGATGGGCTCGATGTCGGCGTAGACGTTGAGCGTCGCCATGGCGTCCTTGTGGCCGAGGATCGATTGGAGCGCCTTGATATCGCCGCCTTGGCGGATCCACTGCGTTGCGAACGTGTGGCGAAGGCCGTGGAACGTGATCAGCTCGTCGTTGGTGCCCATGAGGCCGTTGGTCTCCGAGAACGTCTTGAACGCCCTGCGGATATAGCTTGTCGTCGCGAAGGTCGCGCCCGGCTCCGACAGGATGTAGCAGTCCCCGATCTCGACCGCCCCGGTAAGGCCGCGCAAGCGCAGCTTTCCGCAGTCGATCTCGTGGGTCTCCTTCAGGAAGGGGAGTAGGCCGACCGGGTCGATGGGGATACCCCTGGCGTCATGGGTCTTGGTGTCCTTGATGAACGAACCCATTCCCTTCGCGTACGCCACCGAGTGTCTGATCGAGATCAGGCCCGTCTCGAAATCCACATCGCACCACCGAAGGCCGCAGACCTCGCCGATTCGCATCCCCGTGTGCAGGGCGAGTACGACCGCCCTCTAATCCTCGGCGGACCAATCGAGTCCGAACTCCTTTCGGGCATCCTCTTCGCTCATGACTTCGAGAAGGTCTCCGGGTTGGCAACGAAGGGCGAGGCATAGCTGCTCGAGTGTGTTGAAGCGAATGCCGCGAATATGCCCTTTTTTAATACGGGACAGGTTCACGGGCGTGGTTCCAATCCTTTCGGCAAGTTCGTTCGAGGAAATCTTTCGCTCGGCCATGATCTTGTCGAGGCGAACAATTACGGGCATGGCGTTTCCTTACGCAATCTCGTCGGAGTCGAGGTACAGCTCTCGGGCGTACAAGAAGAGCTGGGAAAGCATGAACAGGACGATGCCGAGAACCAGAGAGGTCCAATCGAATGATGAAGCGATCTCTTGGGCGCCGACGGCCCCCTCGCCGCCAAACATCGAAACGGAGGTTTTGAGTGAGCCGGCGTAGAGGCTGGTGGCAGCTTGAACAACGAAGAGAATGCCGAGCACCTTCAAGCATGTCGCAGACCCTTTCTTGAAGGGGTCTCCGCTCTTGATCGTCCACACGAGAACGGCGCTGAGGATGGTCGTAGCGATACCGATGACGGCAGGGACCAATGTCGAGATCGCAAGGGCTGGATACGCGGGGGAGTCTGCAATTACAGGGTTGTCGAGCACTTCGATTGCTGGCTTTAAGGAGAACGCCACTTGTGCGATGGCGGTGGCGCAAAGGGTCGCAGAGGCTATCGCACATGCGATGCGGAAGGAATGAAGCCGGGGAGTGCGATTGTCGGAACTCATAATAACCTCCGAAGAATTTAAAAAACTCAGGTTACTTTTTAACAGTTTATGTTAAATTGACTTTGCCGGCAAGTAATCACAGCATACTGCAACCGAAACCCCTCTAGATTGGAGAGGATTATGTTCAGTACTGTTAAGTCGTGTAAGGTCTTGGTTTTCCTCGGCCTCGCTCTTTGTCTGTTGCTGCCGGGAGCCCCCGCTTTTGCGGATACCCCGATGCCTCCTTCCCAGGAGAGCAGCCAGTGTGCCCTCGTTGAGCCCCTCGGGTATACGGACGACGTCGTCGATACCTACTGGAGCTACAGCTGTCCTCGCGGCGTAAGCGGGCACAGCATCTCGATGTTCAACATCTCTTACAAGACGATCTCCTACCGAAATGGCTATCGCCGATCCGCGCATCATAGGGATCCCGCCTCGCTGCAATGTGCTCCTGTGGTGTTCTTGGCACAACTGATAAATGGCAATTTGTCTATAGCACCTACTAGATGCGAGGAAGGGCCGAGCATTTTGTTCGGCCCCTCTGTTCCGACTGGATGAGGTTAAGGTTGGCGATGAATATGCTCAAAATCTCGAAGGCGATCTTTAGGTCGCTTCTCTCCTCCAGGTCGCTCTGTGTTGTCGTTGTTGCGTTGATGGTTCTTTGTGCTCTGCCCGTCTTCAGGAGCGCGGCTGGCATCGACGGACGGGTCGAATACCTCGAGTCGGGAATAACCCGTGTTGAGCAGGAATTGTCAGCATCCTATGCGGATGCGCTTGTGAATGCGGGGGAGGACGGTGTCTATACCTCTTCATCAAGCATGCCCGCGCTTCTGTACCCTCTTGCCGCGGGACGTCTTATCTTGGCACCGCTCTCTCCCCTACTTCCGTTTCTGCAGATATCGGATGGAGAGTACACCTATTATGACGGATCGAAGGAGTACTTGCTATGGGTCGCAACGGCCGTTGCCGTCTCGTTCCTTGCCGCGCGTCTTAACAAACGTGAAAAGCTCATCATCCAGGCACCGATGGGCGAGCTGGGTAGACTTGTTGCATCGAGCGTATGGGCGAGTGTTTTTGCAATGCTTGCCGTCCTCGCCATCAATCTTCCAGGGATAATCGCCGCGCTTGTGAAGAATGGCCCGGGCTCGCCGTTCTATCCGATAGGCTACATTCAATATGCGACTCCGGTTATCAAACCGGCTTGGCTGGTGTTCGCGCAGACGGCCATCTTGCAATTCTTGGTGGCAGCGTTCATCTCGCTTGTCGTTCACCTTGCCGTGAAGATTGCCAATAACCCTACGCTTGGAATCGTGTTCGTATGTGCCCTGATGGGGGTGACGATGGTTCCCGGGTATTACGGAAGATCCATCGCTTTACGTGAGTTCGCCCTGTTGAATCCCCTTACGTATGCGAACACTGAGTTGACCGTCGGCGCCTATAGCCCGTACCCGACAACGCAGATAGTGAATCTGCCTGGACTTTGCTTCGAGCGTGGCGCGATTGCCCTCGTATGCGCAATCGGGATCGAGGTGCTGGCAATTAGCCTGCTTTGCGTTGCTGGAAAGAGCGGCTGCGCGTGCCCGATATCCCCGATTTGTCTTGAGAGAGGTTCCTTCACTGCATCGAGAACGGCAGCTCGTTCGAGCGCTTGTGCCTCCGCCGTTGCATACGTAAGAACGATGGGGAAACTGCTCCTGCGTTCTCCTACCCTCGCCGTATGCGCGATTGCAATGTCGACGACGATGCTGGCCCCGGCTCTGGTCGAGATGTTTCCTGACGCTGATAACGTTTCCGCTGTTCGGTATAGGGATGGGGAGCTCCGTTCAATAGATCGGTATCTAGAGCAGAACGCTGCGAATATGGACGTCGAGGGCAAAGCGGCCCTGGAAGACATGCGGGATGCTCTTTCGGGTTTCGTGTACGCGCCTATGCCTGCGGAGGGGTTTCGAAGCCTTGCGACGTACGAGCGCGCTCGAGGTGAGCTGGGCGCGGCAGATGCGACTCTCCTGCAATCGATCGGAATCGAGCCGGAGACTCCTTCTCGTGCGGAGGCGCGCGCCCTTCTGCTTGAGTCGATCGCGAGCTTGCCGGACCCCAAGGTTTACGAGTTAAGTACGAAGATGCCCCCATTAATCCTCCTTTCGTATCTCCAGGCAGCGCTTCCCTCCTTATTTTTGCTGTTGCCCGTGGTTGTCACATCGCTCGCGTGCACCCACCTGCAGTGTCGTTCCCTTCTGGTTCTCCAGATCCCCGCAACAGCGCATGTGCGTTTTCTGACGGCTGTTGCGCTGGCTCTCCTGCTTGGCTTGGTGCTGCTTTTGGTGTCGATGGTTCCCGCTGTCGTTGTGTCCGTGATTAAGAACGGTGCGGGTGGATCGGAGTATCCCGTCGCTCTCATTCGGGCGGGAGCTTCGACAACGTCCATGGTGGGGGAGGCGGTGTTGTGCAGTATTCCGTTGCTGGTCATGGCATACGGCGTGATTTCCGTCGTCGCTGCGTTGACAGCAGCGATTAGCCGCAACCCCGTTGTCACCGGAATGGTTTGCGCGGTTCTCTTGGTGTTGGGTTCGTTGAGCGCTCATGTTGAAAGCGTGGGCATGGGCGTCGCGCTGCTGGCTCCATTCGCCTCGTTTGATCCCGCTTCCCAGGTGGGGACGATTGGGTTCCTTGGGCGAGGGACGAACGCGATGCCTTTTGGAGAGGTCGTCGGCGCATCGGGCGCTCTGCTGGTGGTCTTGGGCGCCGTATCTCCGTTGATGGTGCGCCTGAGTGTTCCAAAGATCGAAAGGGGATGATCTCGATGATTGACCTTCAAACGCTGACGATCTCTTATGGAAAGAAGGTGCTCGTAGATTCGGTGAACGCTGAGTTTGCCCCGGGTACGGTCTACGGTCTCGTCGCTCCGAACGGGCATGGAAAGACGACGTTGCTGCGTGCGATGGCAGGTTTGCCGGGTCCTCGCGTGGACGGGAGCATCGTTCTGGATGAGGTGCAGGGTACGGGTGCGAGAGAGGTCCGTTCTATGATCTTCTATGCACCTGGTGAGGGGACGCTGCTGTATCCCGGATTGCGTGCGGAAGATCACCTCAAGATGGTTTGCGATATGTGGCCGCATGCTCGCGATATCGAAGAGATAGTGGAACAAACGCAGATAGGCGAGTTCGCGAAGATGAGGATCCGCACTCTGAGCCAGGGCATGAAGCAGCAGCTTACCCTGGCGATTGCGTATGCGACGGGCGCGCGGTACCTTCTATTAGATGAGCCCATGAACGCGCTCGACCCCAGCAGGGTGGACTTGCATTCCGAGATTCTCAGGAAGCTGGCCGATTCTGGTACGTGCATCATCATGTCATCCCACATCTTGGATTCGGTCGATAGGCTGTGCGATGAGATTCTGTTTTTGAAGGATGGGAGGCTCATTAGAAGCATTCCGCAAGATGATGCTGCGCCGAAGTCTCCTGGATCCCATTTCGCAAAGCCTGCCGGACGCGCCGAGGGTGCGCTAAGCACGTATCGGCGACTCTACGAAAAGGGCGGGTAGAAATGCAAGTTAAAAATCTATGTGGCCAATGTGATACCGTTGAACCCGCATATCGATACCGCTCAGCCATTCGCCTCGCCCCCCGTCGCACGCATCTTCATTCGGTCTGTCATTATTAATCTAACGATGCTTTGAGGAACGTAGGTGCTTCTAAATGTACTGTCGACTTCTTCTCAAACTAATCCTAAGAGACAAGGCCGTATGGATTTGTACGCTCGTTCTTGCCGCGGCCTTCTCCATCCCCATTGCGTTCAATTCACCCATCTACGGGCCCTTCTTTATGAAACAGGGCATGCAGAGCTTTGTCGACGCATTCAATACGCGCGCGCCCCAGGCCAGCGGCACAGACCTATCTCCAGAGCAGCAAAATGACGCGGAGCTTGCAAGATACGCGAACGCCGCCCTTGCCGCTCAAACCGACGCCGCCTTTCTCGATTCTGCCGAGAGCTACTACGCGCTCATGGGCGAAGGCTTCCAATCCGGGTCCATCGTGGGAGACCGAGAGACCAATGACGCGGCACTCGCATATTGCCGTGCTCTGAGCAGTTCCGGCATCACGCACATTCCAGCCTCCGCAAGCGATCTGCCATTCCTTTCCTTCCTGCCTTACGCCATTGCCATGGTGCCGTCTTTCCTTCCCTTCATTCCCTTCCTTCTCTCGTCGATACTCCTGCTCGGGGCCACAAGGCCTGCGACCCTGGCGGCGAAGGCGCCCGTGCCCAAATTCCGGCGCCTTATCCAGATCGTGTTTTCGATAATCGCCGCGGGGACCGCGATGCTCCTCGCCGGCCTTGCACCCGGGGGCATTTACGCCTTGGCCCTAAACGGCTTCGGGCAAATTGGGTACCCGATCGCCTTCTTCCATGACGGCGCGCTTACCACCACGACTGCGGGAAACGTCTTCACAGCCCTGCTTATCGCGCTTCTTGCGGGCGGAACCTTGATATCCGTTTGTTCCGTCGTCCTATCGACCGCAACGAGGCGCGTCCTCGCGGGCCCCCTTACCTCCGTGCTGCTTGTCGCGGCCCCGGTATTCCCGTTACTGTCCGATTCGGCACTGGAGCATAACGCCGCGCTCAATCTCCTGCCGCTGGCCGTATTCTCGCCTATCGAGGCAACGGGTTACGTAGGATGCTTCCCGACAGAATTCATTGGCTCCGGTTCGGGCGGTGCATCGATGCTTGCCGTGGCCCTGATATACGTCGCGGTCTTTTTTGCGGTCGGCGCCGTTGCGACACGTTCGCCCAAACAGTCTGGACCCGCGAAAAAGCGCCATGGGCTCGAGCTTCTGGACGTGAGCGTGGGATACGGAAGCACGACGATACTTTCAATCGGGTCGCTTTTCTTGAGCCCGGGAACGGCGGCGGGCCTCGTTGCTCCCAACGGCTCGGGGAAAACCACCTTTCTTGAAGCGCTGTCGGGCCAATTTCCCACCCGCATCCGCTCGGGAAGCCTGGCGGCAGACGGAATCTGCCAACGTCGATCAGCCGAATTTGCAGAACTCGTCTACCTGAGCTCTTCGGGCAGCGCGGATCTTTACCCCACGCTATCGGCCCTCGAGCACCTTGCTTTCGTTAGGGAGGCGTGGAAATCGGCCACCGACATCGACTCGCTCTGCAGCTCCCTCGGAATCTCCTCATATCTCGACAGGCCGACCCGTAAACTCTCGACAGGAATGAAGCAGCAGGTAAAGCTTGCCATGGCGATATCGACCGATTGCCCGTACCTTATCCTCGATGAACCGCTGAACGGCCTCGATCCGGGAAAGCGGAAAACCTCCTGCGACGCGATGCGCAGCGAGGTGGCGCGGGGACGAAGCGTGCTCATTTCAAGCCATCTGCTCGACGACCTGGCAGACCTCACCAACTCGTTCTACTTCATCGAGGCCGGCACGCTCGTGGAAAAGATCAAGTCGTCCTCGCAGACGCTCAAGCAGGAATACCTCGATACATACGAAGGAGGTGAATGACATGAAACTATTTGAACAGCTGAAGTCCAATGCGTCGCGCATGGCTGTCTACGCCATCCTCGTGGCAACGGCTTTATGCGGAATCGCGGCACCCGTCTATGCGCTCAACGGGGAGAAAGGCGATGTCGAACCCGCGTACATGGCTTCGACGGTTAAGGACCGGTACAAAGCCTTCTCTGGAGACACGTTTTACGTAGCAGAGTACGACACGATCTACCGTCAGCTTCGCTACAACAAGGGCTACGACTATCTAGGCGCAGAGGCAATCAGCTATACGTCGGGTTGGTACCGCTCCAGCTATGGACACATAACCCAGTTCAAGTGTAACTACCGTGTGTACAACTAAAGCAACCGGCCGGGACGAGGGGTGACGCAAAAGCGTCGCCCCTCGTTTTTAACCATGTCAACTGAACCTAGTTCAGTTTGGTTGATTTCCGATCTCAGCCGAACACATTGAGCGGAAAGGCCGTTCCCGCAGTCAGTCGAACGTCCCCGGGGCCCTTCTCAGGCCCCGGGGACGGCATTTTCCCAGTTGAAGGAACGGTGGAGATGTGCTTCGATGGGTCAGATTCGTGTCGTTCCGAAAAGACCGTGAACCTTTTGTGGGACACGCGGCGCCGTGGTACCATAGCCGAGTTTGTTGTCTTGGTCGGAAACCAAGACGCCTTATGCGCTGATCGGTAACCAGCGCCTGACCAATAAGGAGTCCTACCATGAAGCAGGGTATCCATCCCCAGTATGTCGAGTGCACGGTGACGTGCTCCTGCGGCAACACCTTCAAGACGCACGCTACCGTGTCCGAGATGAAGGTCGAGCTTTGCAACGAGTGCCACCCGTTCTACACCGGCCAGCAGAAGTTCGTCGACACCGGTGGACGCGTCCAGCGCTTCGCCGACAAGTTCGGTGGCGCCGCTGCCGCCCAGCTCAAGAAGGCTGAGGAGGCCAAGGCTGCCAAGGCCGCCAAGGCTGCCGAGGCCGAGGCCGCTCGCAAGGCCGCCGCTGAGGCTAAGGCCGCCGAGAAGGCTAAGCGTGCCGCTAAGTTCGCCGAGGAGGCTGCCAAGCAGGCTGCCGAGGCTCCCGCAGAGGCTCCCGTCGAGGAGGCCGCTGCCGAGGCCGAGACCACCGAGGCTGCTGAGTAAATAGCTCGCCGAGCAAACACTCGCATTCATGGCATAAGGGCCGTGCATCCATTTGGGTGCGCGGCCCTTTTCTTTTTATTGGTGCAAGCTAACCTGTCCCCGTGGCACCAAATGGCAGATAGACGGCGTTTGCTCAGATAAAACTTGCCAAAATAAACCTGTCCCATTGTGGCAGGTTGGTCATAGTTATTACGTGGCGGTCGAGGTCGACCGTATAGGCCGTGCCTTGTTTGGCTAAAGTACAATCATCTGTGTTTAACTCGCCCGCAGCTGCACGGCGTGGGCGATGGCCAAAAAGGAAAACCACATGGGATTCATGTCAAAGCTGCTGTCCTTTGGATCCGATAAGGACCTTAAGCGCTACTACAAGATCGTCGACCAGATCAACGGTCTTGAGCCCCAGTTTGAGAAGATGACCGAGGAGGAACTCCGCGGCCAGACCGATAAGTTCCGCGAGCGTTACGCCAACGGCGAGTCGCTCGACGACATGCTCCCCGAGGCTTTTGCCACCGTGCGCGAGGCTTCCAAGCGCATCACGGGCATGCGTCACTTTGACGTACAGCTCATCGGCGCCATGGCGCTGCACGAGGGGCATATCGCCGAGATGAAGACCGGCGAAGGCAAGACGCTCGTCTCCACGCTGGCCGGCTACCTCAACGCTATTGCCGGCAAGGGCGTGCACGTCGTTACTGTCAATGATTACCTTGCCAAGCGCGACTCCGAGTGGATGGGCCGCATCTACAAGTACCTGGGCATGACCGTCGGTCTGCTCCAGAACAACATGCCGCTCGAGCTCAAGCGTCCGGCCTACCAGGCAGACGTCACCTACGGCACCAACTCCGAGTTCGGTTTCGACTATCTGCGCGACAACATGGTCACCCGCCCCGAGCAGCGCGTACAGCGCGGCCACAACTACGCCATCGTCGACGAGGTCGACTCCATCCTGATCGACGAGGCACGTACCCCTCTCATCATCTCGGGCGCCGGCACCAAGTCCGCCAGCACCTACAAGGACTTCGCGCGTGCCGTGCGCGGCCTTGAGCGCGGCGAGGATGTCTCGCACGACATGCTCACCGCCACCGAGGACGTCGAGCCCACGGGCGACTACGTCATGGACGAGGCCAAGCACACTATCGCCGCCACCGAGCGCGGCCTTAAGAAGATTGAGCGCCGCCTGGGTATCGATGACATCTATGCCGATCTCTCCGGTCAGCTGGTCAACCACCTGCAGCAGGCGCTGAAGGCCCAGTACATGTTCCACCGCGACAAGCAGTACGTGGTCACCAACGGCGAGGTCAAGATCGTCGACGAGTTCACCGGCCGCATCATGGAAGGCCGCCGCTACTCCGAGGGCCTGCATCAGGCCATCGAGGCCAAAGAGGGCGTGCTCGTGCGCGAGGAGAACCAGACGCTGGCCACCATCACCTTGCAGAACTACTTCCGTCTGTATGACAAGCTCTCCGGCATGACCGGTACGGCACTCACCGAGGATGCCGAGTTCCGCGAGATCTACAAGCTACCCGTCGAGGTCATCCCCTCCAACAAGCCCGTGCAGCGTGTTGACCACGAGGACCTGGTGTACCGCACCATCCAGGCCAAATACAACGCCGTTGCCGACGACGTCGAGCGACGTCACGCCAAGGGCCAGCCGGTCCTGGTGGGCACCGTCTCCATCGAAAGCTCCGAGAAACTGTCGGCCGCCCTTACCAAGCGCGGCATCGCGCACGAGGTCCTCAACGCTAAGCATCACGAGCGCGAGGCTCATATCGTTGCCCAGGCCGGACGCTACGGCGCCGTGACCATCGCTACTAACATGGCCGGTCGTGGTACCGACATCCTGCTGGGCGGCAACCCCGACGAGCTGGTGCGCGAGCGCCTTGAGTACGAGGGCCTGACCATGGAGGACGTGACACCCGAGCAGCTCGAGCAGTTTAACGCCGAGGCCAAGGAGACCTGCAAGGCCGAGCGCGAGCGCGTGCTTGCCGCCGGCGGCCTGACCGTCATCGGCACCGAGCGCCATGAGTCCCGTCGTATCGACAACCAGCTGCGCGGCCGCTCCGGTCGTCAGGGCGATCCGGGCGAGACTCAGTTCTACCTGTCGCTCGAGGACGACCTCATGCGCCTGTTCGGCGGCGACAAGATGGACCGTGTCTCCAAGATGATGGTCACCGCCGACATGGGCGACGACATGCCCATCCAACACAAGATCATCTCTAAGGCCGTCGAGAGCGCCCAGCACAAGGTCGAGAGCATCAACTTCTCCATGCGCAAGAGCGTCCTCGAGTACGATGACGTCATGAACAAGCAGCGCCAGGTCATCTACGCCGAGCGCAACAAGATTCTGGACGGCAAGGATCTGACCGACCATATCACCGAGGTCATGCACGACACCGTGTACCGCTGCGTGCAGGAGTTCTGCACCAAGGACAGCCACGATGGCGAGCGCGATCTCGAGGGCCTGCGCAAGTGGGTCGTGGAGCTCACCGGGCATATCGATACGCCGAAGTTCCCCGACGAGGATTACGAGGCCCTGGCTGCCGATGTCCTGGCCTACGTCGAGAAGTGCTACAACATGAAGGCCGAGCGCCTGGGTGAGGACCTCATGCGCGAGCTCAACACCCAGGTCATGCTGCGCGTCATCGATACCCGCTGGATGAACTACCTGCAGGAGATGGACTACCTCAAGACTGGTATCGGACTGCGCGGCTTTGGTCAGCGCGACCCGCTGGTCGAGTACAAGACCGAGGCTTATGGTGCCTTCCAGATGCTCGTCGACACCATGTATGAGGATTACCTGCGCACCGTCCTGCGCATCGAGATCAAGGCCGCCCCGCACGCCGTGGAGCACAAGGAGGACCCCGCGCTCGAGGGCGCGCGCTTCTCCGGCCCCGCCGATGTCGATGGCGATAACGGCAACTCGGTGCTGCGCAAGCAGGCACAGGTGCAGGCCCGTACGGCCGTCCAGGGAGGCCCGGCTGCCGTCAACAACGGTGGCAAGGTGACCACCTACCGCAAGGACGAGAGCGACGACCCGTACGTCAACGTGGGCCGCAATGACCTTTGCCCCTGCGGCAGCGGCAAGAAGTTCAAGTACTGCCACGGCAGGAATCGTTAATGGCCGAGGCTTTAGAGATAACGCCCGCCGAGCTGGACGCGTTTGCGGACCGGCTCGGCGAGGTCGAGTCGTATCTTCATTTGGACGAGAAGCGCACGCGCGTGACCGAGCTCGAGGCCAAAAGCGTGGCCCCCGGCTTTTGGGATGACGCCGACGCCGCTCGCGCCACCATGGAGGAGATCGCTCGCGCCAAGGAAGATATCGCTGCCGTGGATACCGCGCGCGGCGAGCTATCTGACGCCCGCGCGGCGCTGGAGCTTGCCGAGGAGATGGGCGACGACCCCGATGCCGCCGCATTACGCGAGGAGGCTGCCGCTACGGCAGAACGCCTGGCCCACGCTATCGACGAGCTCGAGCTTTCGAGTTGGTTTACCGGTGAGTTCGATCACGGCGACGCGATTGTGACCATCAAGCCCGGACAGGGCGGCCTGGAGGCGCAGGACTGGACCTTCATGCTCTTCAAGATGTACATGAAGTACTGCCAGCGTCGCGGCTGGAAGGTCACCATTAACGACTGCCCCGCAGCCGAGGTCATCGGCATCGACCGTGCGACCTTTACCGTCGAGGGTAAGGACGCGTTTGGCATGCTGCGCGCCGAGGCCGGCGTCCACCGTCTGGTGCGCATTAGCCCCACCGACGACAAGAAGCGCCGCCAGACCACGTTTGCCGGCGTTGAGGTCATCCCCGTGCTGCCTGACGATATCGACATCGAGATCAGTCCCGACGATATCCGCGTGGACGTGTATCACGCGAGCGGCCCGGGCGGACAGGGCGTCAACACCACCGACTCCGCCGTACGCGTGACGCATTTTCCCAGCGGCATCGTTGTCACTTGCCAAAACGAGCGCAGCCAGATTCAAAACAAGGCCGCGTGCATGCAGATTCTCAAGGCCCGTCTGTACGAGATCGAGCTCGAGAAGCGCGCCGAGGCGCTCGACGAGATTCGTGGACCCAAGACCACGATCGGTTTTGGTAACCAGATTCGCAGCTACGTGCTCTACCCGTATCAGATGGTTAAGGACCTACGCACGGGCGTTGAGACCAGCAACGTCGAGGCAGTTCTTGACGATGGCGACCTGGACCCGTTTGTTATTGGCTACCATCGCTGGGCCACTGGCAACGCTGACGCAGAGATCCCATCTGCATAAACCGCCCGGTTTATGTGGAAATGGATAAAACCCTCCGAGCAGGGTGGTTTTGTATCCAAAGCAAACCCTGCGCAGGGGTGGTTTTTGTTCGGCGAATCGGTAGAATCGAATACAGCAAGAAGTTCGAAGCGCATCCGTTTGGGTGCGCTTTTTTGAGGGAGGTAGCATGGCATATCGTCTGGACATCAAGCGCATTCTATCGATGAACTTCTTTCACGACCTGCCCCAGATTATGTTGGGGTGCGCTCTGGCCGCTATTGCGACCGACCTGTTTTTGATTCCCAACGGCCTTGCTGCCGGTGGTGTTACGGGCCTTGCCACCATTATCCAGGCGGTCGGCGCATCGCGCGGCATATCGCTTCCCGTTGGTATTCAGACGATCGTGATGAACGCCTTGCTGCTGCTGGTCGTTATGCGCGAGGGCGGCATGTTCTACGTGGTGCAGACCGCGACGGGCTTTGTGCTGCTGGGCTTCTTTACCGATCTGTTCGCCCCGTTTGTAGCACCTCTGGCGGATGCGGACCTGATGCTCCCTGCCATGTGGGGCGGCATTATTACAGGCATCGGTTACGGCATGGTGCTGCGCGCCGGCGCCAACACCGGCGGCTCGGACACGATTGGCCAAATCATCTCGCGTAATACCTCGCTGCCCGTGGGCTCGACCGTCATGGCGATCGATGTTGCCGTATGCGCGCTGTCGGCTCCGGTCTTTTCAATCGAAAATGCACTATATGCAGGCCTTTCGATGGTCATTAGCGGCTACGTGATCGATGCCGTGGTCGATGGTGGCAACAAACGCCGTATGGTACTCATCATCTCGGACAAGTTCCCTGATATCGCTGCCGATATCATGTATGGCCTGGGTCGTGGTTGTACCAAGTTTAAGGCGACTGGCATGTATTCGGGTGTCGAGAAGCCGGTGATCATGGTCATCGTGAACCGTCGAGAGCTCAATACCCTCAAGACGATCGTGCGCGAGCGCGATCCTCACGCCATTGTGACGGTCGCCGACGTTACGGAAGCTTTCGGCGAGGGATTCAAGGACATTAGCGCGTAGGGCCGACCGCGTCCCATCCAAAAGACGTTCACATTGATAAACCGTTTCATCAGCGGTTCTGCCTGCTAAATTGTTCAAATAATGATAAAAACTCTGGTAAAGCCATCAGTTTCCAGCATAATGAATGACGTACGTGCATTGCGGCTGTGTTGGGATTACCTTCGGTGCCGTGCGCATTTTGTCTAATGAGGATGAAAGGAAGGCACAATGAGCGACGAAGAGCTCAAAAAGGTTGCCAACGAGGTAAGGAAGGGCATCGTCACCGGCGTGCACGCTGCCAAGTCCGGCCATCCGGGCGGTTCGCTCGGCGCTGCCGACATCATGACTTATCTGTACTTTGAGGAAATGAACGTCGACCCGGCCCATCCCCGCAAGGCCGACCGCGATCGCTTTGTGCTTTCCAAGGGCCACTGTGCACCTGGTCTGTACGCTGTGCTCGCCGAGCGTGGGTTCTTCCCCAAGGAGGATCTTGAGACGCTGCGCCACATCGGCAGCCACCTGCAGGGTCATCCCAACATGAACGACACTCCGGGCGTTGACATGTCCACCGGTTCGCTCGGCCAGGGCATCTCCGCCGCCGTGGGCATGGCCGTTGCCGCCAAGCACTGGGGCGATACTTATCGCACGTACGCCCTGCTGGGCGATGGCGAGAGCGAGGAGGGCCAGGTCTGGGAGGCCGCCATGTTTGCCGGCAACCAGCAGCTCGACAACCTCTGTGTGATCGTCGACCACAACGGCCTGCAGATCGACGGCCCCGTCGAGGAGGTCAACGACCCCATGCCGCTCGCCGACAAGTTCCGCGCCTTTAAGTTCCACGTGGTGGAGCTCGCCAACGGCAACGACTTCGACCAGATCCGCGCCGCCTTTGCCGAGGCTCGCGCCACCAAGGGGCAGCCGACCGCCATTATCGCCGAGACCCTGAAGGGCAAGGGCGTGTCCTTTATGGAGAACCAGGTTGGTTGGCACGGCAAGGCCCCCAACGATGAACAGTTTGAGCAGGCCATGGCAGAGCTCACGGCCGCCGGAGAGGAGCTCTAGGATGGCAGACGTCAAGAAAATTGCCACGCGTGTAAGCTACGGCGAGGCCCTCGTCGAGCTCGCCAACGAGCACGATGACTTTGTGGTCCTCGACGCCGACCTGGCCGCCGCCACGCAGACCGGTAAGTTTAAGGCCGCCTGCCCCGACCGTTTCTTCGATGTGGGTATCGCCGAGAGCAACCTGATGGGTGTTGCCGCCGGTATCGCAACCACCGGTCGCGTTGCCTTCGCGAGCACCTTTGCCATGTTCGCCGCCGGCCGCGCCTTTGAGCAGGTCCGTAACTCCATCGGCTACCCGCACCTCAACGTTAAGATCGGTGCCACGCACGCTGGTATCTCGGTGGGCGAGGACGGTGCCACACACCAGTGCTGCGAGGATATCGCCCTGATGCGCGTCATCCCCGGCATGACCGTTATCGTTCCTGCCGACGACGTCGAAGCCCGCGCCGTGACGCGCGCCGCCTACGAGTGCGACGGTCCGGTGTACATGCGCTTCGCCCGTCTGGCCTCGCCGGTTATTAACGACCCCGAGACCTACAAGTTCGAGTTGGGTAAGGGCATTGTCATGCGCGAGGGCGCCGATGTGACCATCATCGCCTGCGGCCTGATGGTCGGCGAGGCTCTCGAGGCCGCCGAGCAGCTCGCTGCCGAGGGCATCGACGCCGAGGTCATCAACATGCACACCATCAAGCCCATCGATGCCGACCTGATCGTCAAGAGCGCCACCAAGACCGGCCACGTCGTGACCGTCGAGGAGCACTCTGTGATCGGTGGCCTGGGCAGCGCCGTTGCCGACGTCCTGTGTGAGCAGTGCCCGACGCCGCTCAAGAAGATCGGCGTCAACGACACCTTCGGTGAGTCTGGCCCGGGCGCCGAGCTCCTGCACAAGTACGGCCTGGACGCCGCCAACATCGTGGCGACCACCAAGGAGTTCTTGGCCTAGGGCAAGACGAGGCAAAGCATCGCTTCGACAACCGCAAACAAGCCAGAACAGGGGCGTCCTCAAAGAGGGCGCCCCTGTTTATGCTGAATTTAAATTAGAGTCCTGCCAAGCAAAGTTCCCATGGGGAAACGGGCCCATCCCAACAAAGTGCAATTCAGACCCTTCCAACTTTGTATGCGCAGCATCTCAAGTTGGTGCGTCGGCCCCATAGTAGCCGCAGGCCGGGCGCAGGGTTACCTCCCAAATCTTTCCGCAGCGCAGGCCGGCGTTTGTCCGCAGCTCCGCAGGAGCAGGACAAATGCCGGCCATGCGCGAGGACGATTTGGGAGGTAACCCTGCGCCCGGCCGGTGAGACCCAAACCCCGCCATGCTTCTTATGTGCAGCAAAGCTAATGCTGCTAAAATACAAAGCGCTCATGTAGTTTAAACGCACGACGATAAGGAGCACCAGTGGGTAACCACTTCCGTACCTCCGGTGCGGGCGATGATGCCCCCAAGACGCAGACAGGCGTCCAGGGCAGCCGTTTCGCCACTCCGGATTCAGAGGGCCAGCCTGTTGCTCAGGCCCCCACTCAGCCGGCAGATCAGGCACAGCCGGCATCCGATCCCTTTGCCTACAATCCCACCAGCGATGTCGCGCTTTCCGGCACGGCGGGTTTTGAGCCCGTTCAGGCCGTGACCGCTCGCGTGGAGCAGCCTCAGGCTGGCGCCGCCACGCCGCAGCCTACCATGGCCGGCATTCCCGACCCCATGGCCCCTGCGACGCCGGTTCCTCAGCCTGCGCAGTCCGGTCTCTTTGCCGCTATTCCCGATCCCACGCAGCCTGCTGCCCCGGTGGTCGAGAGCGATCAGGCAGCCGAGGTCGCAAGCCTCGATAACGCGCTCAACAACCCCGATTTTACGTCGGTGTTTGCGCCCATCGATCCGCAGGCCAGCCGCAAGAAGATGGCCAAGCAGGCCGGTGTCGAGCCCGTCATCCTTATGGAGCATGTCACCAAGATCTATCCGGCACAGCCCAACAAGCCTGCACTTGACGACATCAACATTGAGATCTATCCGGGCGAGTTCGTCTTCCTGGTCGGTCATTCCGGCTCGGGTAAGACCACGCTGCTGTCGACGCTCAACCGCGACGTCAAGCCGACGAGCGGCCGCATCTTGGTTGCCGGTCAGGACCTCATGAAGATCAAGAACCGCAAGGTTCCGTTCCTGCGCCGCCAGATTGGCGCCGTGTTCCAGGACTTTAAGCTTCTGCCGCAAAAGACCGCCTACGAAAACGTGGCGTTTGCCCTGCAGTGCATCGGCAAGCCCAAGGGCGTCATTCGCAGCCAGGTGCCGGAGGTGCTGCGTCTGGTCGGTCTGGCCGATCAGATGGACTCGCTGCCCGACCAGCTTTCCGGTGGCGAGCAGCAGCGCGTCGCCGTCGCCCGCGCTATGGTCAACCGTCCGCCGCTGCTGATCTGCGACGAGCCCACGGGTAACCTCGACCCGGCGATCTCGCTGGGCATCATGAAGCTGCTCGAGCGTATTAACCGCACCGGCACCACCGTGATCGTCGCCACGCACGACCGCGAGATGGTCGATAGCATGCACCGTCGCGTGATCGCCCTCGAGGGCGGCCACGTTATCCGCGACCAGGAGAGGGGAGGTTACGGCAACTATGGCACCAACTAACGTGGGCTACTCCTTCAAAGAGGCAATCAGTCACTTCTTCCGTAACTGGACTACCTCGCTCGGCGCCGTCATCACGATCTTCCTTTCGCTGTTTATCATCGGCCTGTTCATCATGGGCTCCGCGATGCTGAACTCCGTGATCGGCACCGTCGAGGATCAGGTTGTCATCAACGCGTTCATTAGCGATGACGCCGATCAGGCCGATGTTCAGGCTTTTGAGGCCGAGCTTAAGACGTGGAATAACGTCAAGTCCGTGACCTATAAGGACAAGGACGACGCGCTGGCCGAGTATACGAGCAAGATGTCGGGCAACGCCGACGCCACCATGAGCGCGCTCGATGGCCAGAACCCGCTGCCGGCTTCGTTTGCAATTGAGATGGACGATCCGTCCAAGGTCGAGAGCACGGCCCAGAAGCTCAAGAAGAACGCCGACTTCCAGAAGATCGCGGATGACGGCGACGTCAACGCGAGCGTGCTGTACGGCCAGGAGGAAGTGAGCCGCCTGTTCCAGGTGACCAACTACATCCGCATCGCCGCCGTGGTGCTCGTTGGCCTTTTGACCTTTATCGCATTCATCTTCATCAACAACACGATTCGCCTGTCCATCACGGCGCGTCGTCGTGAGATTGCGATTATGCGTCTGGTCGGCGCCAGCAACGGCTTCATTCGCGGCCCGTTTATCACCGAGGGCGTACTGCAGGCCATTTTGGGCTCGCTGCTTTCCATCGGCGTTCTGGAGCTGCTGCGCAATCTGATGATTCCGCGTTTGCAGGAGAGCATCGGCTGGATGTCGTTTGCCCTGCCGATGCAGTACTACCTGGTGACCTATGCTGCGCTGATTCTGGTCGGCGTGATTATCGGTCTCTTTGGTTCTGCCATCGCCATGCGCCGCTACCTGCGCGTGTAGGCATGCCTGGAATTCATCCCTTCCAACGGGTCGTCTCTTGCGGGGCGGCCCGTTTTTTGATCCCTAGGGGACGGCAGGAAAACGGATCATTTGGGTAGACTCTTTGGAGTTCGCAATCGATAGTTAGGAGGCGCCATGGGGCGCAATAACAAGCATAAGCGTGGAGCTCGCAATAAGCGCGGGCCGGTGCGCAGCGAACGCCGTCCGAGCCTGACCGGGCGCGTGCAGCTCCATGAGCATAGCGCCTACGTTGTAACCGAAAACGGCGACTACAAGGTCATGGGCCGCGGTAAGCGCGAGATCATGGATGGCGATACCGTTGCCGTGAGCATTAAGAACAGCCCGCACGGTGAGCGGCGCGCCGTGATCGAAGGCGTGGTTGAGCGCGCAGCCATAAGCGTGGTGGGTACGTACCAGACCGCTGGTCCGCTCGGTGTGATCGAGCCGCTCGATTCGCGCCTGAAGGCCGACTTCTTCATTCTGCCCGAGGATACCTCGGCGGATCGTCTGGGCGTCCACCCGGGTGATGCCGTTGTCGCGCGCATTTTGACCTACCCGACGCGCCTGGAATCGGGCACCGTGACGATCGAACGCCGCATTGGCGGAGATGACGCGTCCGATTTGGGCGTTCAATACGTGATGGCGCGTTACGGCTATACCGATAGCTATCCCGAGGCCGCGCTGGACGAGGCCGAGGGACTTTCGCTCGATGTGTCCGCGGCGCTTAAGGACCCGCTCCGCCGCGATCTGCGCGACCGCTTTGTCATCACGATCGACCCGGTCGACGCGCGCGACTTTGACGATGCCATTTCGCTTGAGCGCACGCCCGAGGGTGGCTACAAGCTGGGTGTGCATATCGCTGACGTTTCTCACTATGTGGCTTGGGACGGGCATATCGATCTTGAGGCTCGCCATCGTACGACATCGGTGTATCTGGCCGATCGCGTGCTTCCCATGCTGCCCGAACGCCTGTCCTGTGACCTATGCTCGCTTCGCCCTGACGAGGACCGTCTTGCGTTTACCGTTGACATTGAGCTCGATGCGCAGGGTCGCGTGCGGCATTACGATCCGTACCCCAGCGTGATTCGCTCGCGTGTGCGTATGGACTATGACGGCGCCGAGGCGCTGCTGGTGCGTGCCGACGCTGTTGAGTATTCGGTGCTGGAAGGCGCCGCTGAGGATGTTGCGGCTGCTGAGGCCTCGCGCGAGGAGGCGCTTGAGCGCGGTCTTGCGTGCGAGGAAACTGCTCGCGGCTATAACGTCGACCTCGGCGATTTCCTTGTCGCCGCCAACGAACTCGCCGAACTTCGCCGTCGTATTCGTCGTGCCCGCGGCTCAGTCGATTTTGACACGGCCGAGATTCGCGCTCTATTGGATGAGGACGGAGTGCCCGTGCAGATTGTGGCGCGCGAGCGTTCGTGTGCCACGTCGCTTATCGAGGAAGCCATGCTACTCGCCAACGAGTGCGTTGCAGAGTGGCTGGCAGACCGTGATATCGAGGCCTGCTATCGCGTGCATGAGGATCCGAGCCCCGATAGCCTGCACGGTGCCGCCGTTGCGCTGGCGCAGCTAGGCATCATCGACGATCGCCGTGCTGCCGGTATCGCCCTGGGGAGTCCCGATGAGCTACAGGCTGCAGTTGATGCTGCCGCCGGTACGGCCAACGCACCGCTCGTCAACACGCTGCTTCTGCGCAGCATGCAGCGCGCACTGTACAAGCCGCGCAACGAGGGCCACTTTGCGCTCGCCGCGCCGTGCTACTGTCACTTTACGAGTCCCATCCGTCGCTACCCCGATCTGGTGGTGCACCGCGTGCTCAAACTGCAGTTGGCCTATGAGCAGCTCGGCGGCAAGGACGCCCTGGTCCGTACGCCGCGGCTGATCGGCAAGGGGCGCGAGTCGCTGCCGCGCATTCTGCCGCAGATCTGCCGCGCATGCAGCGATGCCGAGCGCGCGGCAGATGCCGCTAGCCATGCGACGCAAAAGATCAAGATTGCCCAGTACTATGAGGACCGTCTGGGCGAGCGCTATGCCGGAACCGTCTCGTGGGTTAGCAGCATGGGCCTCTTTGTGCGCTTGGACCTGACGCAGGTCGAAGGCTTGGTTTCGATCAAGAGCCTGGGCAACGAGTGGTTCGAGTTCGACGAGGATGCGCTTACGCTGACGGGCGCCGACACGGGGACTCGCTATGAACTGGGCCAGCGCGTGATTATCGAGGTCTCGCGCGTCAATACCACGCGTGGGCACTTGGACTTTAAGCTTATCCATTAGCCAAATCTCGACTCATGGCGGGAGAGCGGAGGGCGGTCTTTCGGGGCCGCCCTCCGCATTTGGATCATGGCTACCTTGCCGTCTGCTCGGCCGCCCGCTTACCTGCTATTTGAGAGGTAAAACCTACCAAAATAAACCTGTCCCTTTTTGGCAGGTTTACAAGAAAGCGGGGATGAGATGGCGACGGTGTATGGTTATGCGCGGGTGAGTTCGCGCGATCAGAATCTTAATCGGCAGCTGGATGCGCTGGGCGCCTATGGCGTGGGCTCGGCGAATATTTATGCCGACCATGCGAGCGGCAAGGACTTCGATCGACCGCGCTATCGCGAGCTGCTGCACGTCCTGGGAGACGGGGACGTGCTGGTGGTGCTTTCTATCGACCGACTTGGTCGTAATTACTCCGAGATTCTTGAGGAATGGCGTCGCATTACCAAGGAGCTCGGGGTTGCCATTGTGGTGTTGGACATGCCATTGCTTGACACGCGCGCCAGGGCAAGCGGCACGCCGGATGTGACTAATACCCTGATTGCCGATATTGTGCTGCAACTGCTGAGCTACGTGGCGCAGGTGGAGCGCGAGAATATCCATCGGCGCCAAGCGGAGGGAATTGCAGCGGCGCGGGCGCGAGGCGTCCGTTTCGGTCGACCTCGCAAGCCGTGCCCTCCTCAGTTTGATCTGGTACGGGATAGCTATGAGGCGGGTGATATTACCCGCAGCCAGGCAGCAAAGTGCCTGGGCGTGTGCGTGGGGACGTTTGATCGCTGGATGCGCGAGGCGGGGTAGGGGTTTGCGTCGCTTTGTCGCTTCCTGTTGCGATTCAAATTTTGATACGATGGCGATGTCATTTGGGGCTACACTCGCTGATATTCAAAAAAGGAGGTAGGCCCTTGGCGCGCGTAAAACAAATAATCGGATGGACCGCGATCGTTCTGTTCGCTGCAACGCTGGCGGGCATCTGGGTGCTGACGGAGCAAAATGCGGTGGAGACGTCGTTGCTGAGCGAGTCCACCGCGCGTGTGGTGGAGGGTCAGGCTACGGGCGTACAGGCTGCCGATGTCGCGGGTGAAGCTCAGACCGAGAACGGGATGACCGGGGGCACCGATTCGGCTGCTTCGAATGTCCGGTCTGGCCGACTTGCTTCCATTCGCATGTGGGTGGGCACGAACGTCCGTCGCGTTGCCCATACCGTAGAGTTTTTCTTCGTCGGATTGTTCGCCTCGGTGGTCGTGGTTTGCTTTTCCAGGCGTCCGTGGAGCGTATGCTCCCGTTGCGTGCCCGTGTTGCTCTTTTGCGCCGTCTGCTCCGTTGGCGATCAGGTACATAAGATCTTTGTTCCCGGCAGGCATTTCGACGTTATCGATTTAGGATTCGATGCTGCGGGCTATGTCACCGCCATGCTGTTGGTATTGCTGGCAGCGGCGTTGGTGCGCTATGCGACTCGGCCGATCGGCGCCCATGCGAGGCGCTAGCCTTAAGACGAGACATCGCGACTGCCTATGCTTCGACATTGACTACAATAACGGCTGCAATCGCGAGTGGTCGTCGATGTGCAGTTTTCCGGACACCTGTTTTCTCTAAGAAAGGAAATCCCATGGCGGTACTGTTTGTTGAATATCCCAAGTGCTCGACCTGTAAAAAGGCCAAGGCATGGCTGGACGAACATGGGGTTGAGTATATCGACCGCGATATCGTTTTGGACAATCCCACGGCTGATGAGCTTGCGACCTGGATTGCTCGTTCGGGGCTGCCGGTGCGGCGCTTCTTTAATTCGTCGGGCATGAAATATCGAGAGCTGGGCCTGAAGGCGCGTCTGGATGCGGGCATGACGGATCGGGAGTGCTACGAGCTGCTAGCGACCGACGGCATGCTGGTCAAGCGTCCGCTGCTGGTGGGCGACGACTTTGCGATTCCTGGCTTTAAGGAAGCGGCCTGGACTGAGGCACTGCTGTAGCGGCTGCGGAAAGTGCGACCCGTTTTGAGCGCTCGGGGCGGGACGTGTTTTCCATCGGCGGGCTCGCTCGGCTCAATCCTCGAGCTGTGCCCATTCGTGCGGATCGTAGACCTTTACGTGCTTGTTGGGCTTGCCGCTCCAGTACTCCTCGTCCATAAAGGGCAGATATGCCTGAACGCCGGGGCAGATAAAGGGAATCCGCTGCTGTTGCAGTCGCTCGCGCTGTCGCTGCTCCAGGTGCGCCTCGGATATGACGGTCGGCATACCGGACAGCTCGACGAGGCTTGCCTGGATTCGCTTAAGGTCGGGGAGTCCCGCGTGCCATGACATCCGCATGATCAAAAATGAGGCGCGGCGGTAGTTTGCCTGCATCACCGTGATGGCGGGGCGCAGTGTGGGATGGATTTTGTCCCGTTCGGGCCAAAGGTCAGCAGTGATCTCGAGGCCCAGGGTCTCCCATAGGTAATCAAGCTCTTCGTCCATGGCGCCTCGATATCTACGCGATCATTGATGCTTCGATTGTGTTGCCTGGTGCTATCGTTTTCGCGGTAGAATCTGCCAACGGTTGACGGCTACCGCTCGCGGCGTTTTGCCCTTCGTGTACAGCGGTCGGCTTCACAGGTCCTTCACGGGTTGGACTAAATTAGGCCAATTTGACTGAATTTTAAAAAAGTCAAAATTGGGGCTTGCGTCACGGCGGTACTTCCCGTATATTTCTTTCTTGCGCAAAGGCACAGCCGAGCGCAGCGATGCAGTCATTGGGATGTCGTCTAATGGCAGGACAGCGGATTCTGGTTCCGTCAATGGGGGTTCGACTCCCTCCATCCCAGCCATTGCATTTGCTACATATGGCCCGTTCGTCTAGCGGTTTAGGACGCCGCCCTCTCAAGGCGGAGATCACCAGTTCGAATCTGGTACGGGCTACCAAAATTGAACGCCCGGGCCTCGTAAGAGACCCGGGTTTTGTGTATTGACCGATTTTTAAGGCGCGCGTTGAGTCTGCCGCCCGGACCGAGGAGTTGTCATGGACCTGCCTATCAGCTTGGAAGACATCACGTATGCCGAGAACTATCTGGCGCAGGGAGACCTGGCTACGGCGACGCCGCTGCTGGAGCGTCTGGTGGAGCTCGCCGAGGAGTATATCGACGCTGAGTGCAAGACGGAGGAGAAGCGCCAGTACTTTAGCTTCGACAGCAAGTTTGAGCGCCTGGCCTATCGCCGCGTGGAGAAGGATCCGCGCGAGCTGGTGCAGATCGAGGTTCCCTTTGACCGCCTGTACTCCGACATGGCGTTTGCCTACATTCGTCAGCAGGATTATGTGAGTGCTCGGAATGCCTTGATGCAGGCCGTGCGCTGGGATCCCATGAACTGCAACTATCGCTTGGACCTGGCCGAGCTGTTCCGCGCACTCGAGGACAAACAGGAGTGGGCATCGCTCTCGTTCTCGGTGCTGGAGCGCGCGAGCGACGGTAAGCGCGCCGCACGCGCCTATGCCAACCTGGGCCAGTATTTCCTTGAGCCCGAGACCGAGAATGTCTCGGCCGCCGTGGGTTGTGCGCGCCTGGCGTTGCGTCTGGCGCCTGGCGATGCGCATACGACGCGCCTGCTCAACAAGATTCATACTGCCTACCCCGATGCCGCCGAGGAGAGCGATGAGCACGTGATGGGCGAGCTGAGCCTGCAAGGCGTGCCGACCTCGCCTTCGGCTGAGATTGCCATTTGCCTGATCATGTGTGCGACCGATGCTGCAAGCGATGGCGACAAGCAGGAGGCGACGCGCCTGACGGTGCGTGCTCGCGATTTGGTGGGCGAGGAGGCCTGCGCGGCGATTATCAAACTGGTGCGCGAGAGCGACGCCGAGCTCAATGCTGAGCGCAAGGCAAAGCGCGACGCCGCGGGCTCAAACGCCGATGGAGCCAAGGAGGCCGGCGATGCCCAGTAAGCGCGAGCGCAAGCTCATCTCCAAGAATCGCTCGGCACACCACGAGTACTTTATCGATGAGACGTTTGAGTGCGGCATTGAGCTGAGTGGCACTGAGGTCAAGTCGATTCGCGAGCGCGCCTGCCAGATCACCGATACCTTCGCGCTGATTCGTGGCGGCGAGTGCTGGCTCGTTGGCCTGCATATTCACCCTTATAGCCATGGTGGCGTGTGGAACCGCGATCCTGATCGCCGTCGTCGTCTGCTGCTACACCGCAAGGAGATTGACTTTCTCGACGGCAAACTTCGCAACCGTGGTTATGCGCTGGTACCGTTGGAGCTCTACTTTAATACCGACGGCCGCGTAAAGCTGCTGCTGGGCCTGGGCCGAGGCAAAAAGCTCTACGACAAGCGCGAGGACATGGCCAAACGCGATGTTCAACGCGAAATCGATCGCGCCCTTAAAGAACGCAACCGCTAGGAGCGAGTTCACGGGAAGGTGCCCTACCGCGCCCGCCCCGTCTTCCTTGCTGTTTTGCCATATATTTCCAAAAGACGGCGTCCGTTATGGGCTCCGCTTTTTATGGGTACATACAGCCTTAAGGTTCAATCCCGGGTTAGGGGAGTACTTGTTATGGACAAAACTGCGTTCTTTACCATGCCGAGTGGGCTCTATGTGGTGAGTGCCGCGGCCGACGGGCTGCGTGCCGGCTGCGTTATCAACACGGCGGTTCAGGTGACGTCCATGCCGCCGCGCATCTCGATTGCCGTGAACAAGGACAACGTCACCTCGGGTGTCATCGCATCGGCCAAAGCGTTCGCGCTGACCGTGATCGATCAGACCGCCGATATGCTCTACATCGGTAACTTTGGGTTCCGCACCAGCAGCGATTACGACAAGTTTGCCAAATACGAGACCCGCGAGACGGCTCTGGGCATGCCCTATGTGCCCGAGCACGCGGCGGCCCTGTTTGGCTGCCGTTTGATCGACACTGTGGATGTGGGCACGCATCTACTGTTTATCGGCGAGGTCGAGGATGCCGAGCGCTTGAGCAACGAGACGCCGCTCACCTACGATTACTACCATAAGGTCCTGAAGGGCAAGACGCCTCCGAAGGCGTCCTCGTATCAAGGCTAGAAATGTTTTAAAAATACTTGCATTATATTATTGAGAATCTATACTGATAAATGAAGTACATCACCAGTCACGTTCGAGAGGAGAACATCATGGCTGAGGAGAAGAAGACGTATAAGTTCGTGTGCGTCGTTTGCGGTTACGAGGTTGAGGTCGATACGCCCGAGCTGCCCGAGGATTATGTATGCCCGGTGTGCGGCGTCGGTCCCGATCAGTTTGAGCTCGTCGAGGAGTAGCTCGTCGGCACGCGGCTCACGGCAACATATAGCTCTGTCCAAGGGTCCCGGTCGGATATCCCGGCCGGGACCCTTTTTCTCCGCCCCCAAGGGATCACGGTTGCTGTTGGCCGATCCTGTCTGTTGTGAGTCCGGCCGACCTTTTGTCTTAATCTGTAACGTCTAACGGCTCAAAACGGGTCTTCCTGTTACAGATCGAGACAAACCAAAACCGTCCGGCAGAAGGTCTCAATCTGTAACATCTAACGGTGAAAATTGGGTCCACTTGTTACAGATTGAGACAAACGGAGCTGTCCCTCGGAATGATCTCGATCTGTAACATCTAGACATCAAAAGCGGCTCTAGATGTTACAGATCGAGACGTTTGCCTAGATAGGTGCCCCGCCCCATTACATCCCTGTCAACAACACGACATCGAGAATCGTCACGACGGCACTAATCCCTACGAGCAGCGCGTTGAGCGGGCGCGAATTGGCGTATTTGCCCATAACGCGGGGTGAACTGGTGAGCCGTATGAGCACAAAGACCGTAATCGGTAGCTGAAGCGACAGCAGTGCCTGACTCCAGATGAGACCTTCAAAAGGATTTGGGACGACCAGGCACGCCGTCACTGCGCCGACGAAACAGGCCGCCACCCCGATCGAGGAATGTCGGTCGTGGATATCGTATTCCTCGTCGAACATGCCCGCAGTGATGGTTCCCGCCGCCATGCCCGCCGTCACGCTACTCGAGAGGCCCGCGAACAGCAGCGCTACCGCAAAGATGGTCGAGCTCGCCGGGCCCAAGATGGGGGAGAGCGTGGCCGCTGCGACGGCGAGGTCGTCTACGACCATGCCGTGCGCAAAGAAGGTCGTTGCGGCCAGGATGACCATGGCCGAGTTGATTGCCCAGCCCACGCCCATCGAAAAGAGCGTGTCGAAGAGCTCGTAGCGCAGACGCTCTTCGATAACCTGCTCGCCTTGGCCTTCGAAGTGCATGGATTGGATGACCTCGGAGTGCAGAAAAAGGTTGTGGGGCATAACGACCGCACCCAGGACACTCACGATAATCGCGGCAGAGCCAGTGGGCATACTGGGCGTGATCCAGCTTGCGGCGGCTTGCGGCCAGTCGACCTTGACTAGTGCAAGCTCGGCCAAAAACGAGAGTCCTACCACGCCTACGAAGGCGATGATCCAGCGTTCGGCATGCTTGTAGGAGTTCGTCATGAGCATCGCCATCGATACTGCCGCCACGATGACGCAGCCCGCGCGCACGGGCAGCCCAAAGAGCATTTGAAGGGCAATCGCGCCGCCCAGGACTTCGGCCATGGCGGTGGCGATGGTCGCGAGATAGGCGCTGGCGAGCACCGTACGCCCGACGAAGCGGGGGAGGTAACGTGTCGTGGCCTCGGCAAGGCAGGCGCCCGTGGCGATACCCAGGTGCGCCGCGTTGTGCTGCAGCACGATGAGCATAATCGTGGACAGCGTGACGATCCACAGCAGTGCGTAGCCAAACTGCGAGCCCGCGGCCATATTGGAGGCCCAGTTGCCCGGGTCGATAAAGCCGACGGTCACGAGCAGCCCGGGGCCGATATGCCGCGCAATGTCTAGGCCTCCGTGACCACCGGTGCGTCGGGAGCCAAAGTGTTGTTTGAGATGGTTGAGCATGGTGCGCTCCTGTGTGCCGTTTGCTTGACGCCGCAAAGGATACCCGTTTTAAGCTTAAAAGTTAACCAAGACTAATAAAATTGTTGTATTTGAATGGGATGGTGAAAGGGGGCTGCCGAAATGTCTCGATCTGTAACAACTAGGGATGGAAATTGGGCCTAGGTGTTACAGATCGAGACAGGAAGAAATGGTCCTATGTAATCTCTCGATCTGTAACAGTTTGCCGCCAAAACCGGCCCTTCGTGTTACAGATCGAGACATTCGGAACTGTCTCTCGAAAACATCTCAATCTGTAACAGTTAGTCGTCGTAATTGGGCCTTACTGTTACAGATTGAGATGTTTGAAGTGGTGAGCTAACAGGCCGAACTTGGGGCCTATGTTGTCGCCCTTGAGGTCGGCGGTGTCCACTCGTAGGGCGTGCGTTACGCGATTGTTTCGAAACGGGTGGGAAACACAACGGGCCGGCGATGCTCCTACTATGCCTATTCAACTGACTGTCTAAATATCTAGGGGAGGATCGCGATGCAGGCAGATTCCGCTCAGCAGCAGGGCCTTTATCGCCCCGAATTCGACCATGATGCATGTGGCATCGGCGCGCTTGCCGATATCAACGGTGAGCGCCATCACCAGATTCTGGACGACGCACTGTCCATTCTGGTCAACTTGGAGCACCGCGGCGGCACGGGACTCGAGAAGAACACCGGCGACGGCGCCGGCATCCTGTTCCAGGTTCCGCATCACTTTTTTCGCAAAGAAGCTCAAAAGTGCGGTCAGATTCTGCCAGCAGAGGGCGACTATGGCGTGGCCATGCTGTTCTTTCCGCAGGACGACAAGGGCGTAGAGGATGCCCGCCGCGTGTTTGAGGAGGGCTGTGCCGAGGCCGGCGTGCCGCTGCTCTTTTGGCGCGAGGTGCCCGTCGACCCGCACGACCTGGGCGAGACGGCCCGCGCCTGCATGCCCACTATCCTGCAGGCCTTCCTGGGCCGTCCGGACGACACGCCCGCCGGCGATGCCTTTGAGCGTCGCCTGTACGTGTGCCGCCGCACCATCGAAAAGAAGGCCGATGCCGAGTTTGCCCTGCGAGACAAGATCTTCTACGTGTGCTCCATGAGCTCGCGCACCATCGTGTACAAGGGCATGCTGGTCACCACGCAGATGCGCCGCTTCTTCATCGACCTCAACGACGCCGCCGTCAAAACGGCCGTGGCGCTCGTCCACTCGCGCTACTCCACCAACACCACGCCCAGCTGGGAGCGTGCGCACCCCAACCGCTTTATCATCCATAACGGCGAGATCAACACCCTCAAGGGCAACGTCAACTGGATTCGCGCCCGCGAACCCAACCTGTACAGCCCCGTGCTGCAGCACGATCTTGAGCGCGTGATGCCCATCATCAACCGCGAGGGTTCCGACTCCGCGATTCTGGACAACGTGCTCGAATTCTTGGTCATGAACGGTCGCCCGCTCACGCGTGCCGCGTCCATGTTGCTGCCCGAGCCGTGGGACCACAACGATAGCCTGAGTGAGGAGCGCCGCGCCTACGACGCTTACCAGTCCATGCTCATGGAGCCCTGGGACGGCCCGGCGGCCATCGCCTTTACCGACGGTCGCACGCTGGGCGCCGCCCTCGACCGCAACGGCTTGCGCCCCGCCCGCTACTACGTGACGCGCGATGGCCGCTTTATGCTGGCAAGCGAGGTGGGCACCATCGAGGTGAGCCCCGAGAACATCCTGACGAGCGGCTGCCTGGGACCGGGCCAGATGCTCGAGGTCGATTTTGCCCGCGGCCGCGTGATCTACAACGACGAGCTGCGCGCCCGCTATGCCAAGGAGAAGCCCTACCGCGACTGGATTGCCGAGGAGACACTGACCGTCGACGCGCTCGATGAGCCCGCCGCGCCCGTGCCCGCCGAGGATGCCGAGGTGCCCGCCGCCGTGCGCATGGCCAAGCTCGGCTATCACTGGGATGATGTTGACGAGGTCGTGCGCCCCATGGCCCAGCAGGGCAAGGCCCCGCTCGCCTCGATGGGTATCGATGCGCCGTTGGCCTGCCTGTCCAAGAAGACGCGTTCGTTCTTTGACTACTTCTATCAGCTGTTCGCTCAGGTCACGAATCCTCCGATCGATGCCCTGCGCGAGCACATGGTGACTTCGACCACGCTCTACCTGGGCAACCACGGCAACCTGCTCGAGGATTCCCGCACGGCCTGTCAGCTGGTGCGCTTGGAGCGCCCATTGCTCAACGAGGAAGAGTTCGAGCATATCTGTGCCATCGACCGTGTTGGCTTTAAGACCCGTCGTTTCCGTGCCGTCTACCGCCGCGATGCCGGCGAGGGCGCGCTGCAGGCTGCGCTCAAACAGCTTGCCGAGGACGTTGAGGCTGCGGTCCGCGACGGCGTGAACATTGTGGTGTTGAGCGATCGTGCCGCTGCGGGCGAGGTGCCCGTGCCGTCGCTGCTCGCCGTGGGCTGCGTGCACAACCACCTGATCCGCGCCGGCGTTCGTACTTTTGCCGACATCGTGGTGGAGTGCGGTGACGCCGTGTCCCCGCACGACTTTGCGGCACTGGTGGGCTACTCCGCGAGCGGCATCTATCCGTACAACGCACATGCGTGCATCCGCGATCTGGCGGCACGCGGCGACCTGGACGTGACGGCCGAGCAGGGCATCGCCAACTACAACAAGGCTGCGACCGCCGGCATCGTCTCCATCATGTCCAAGATGGGCATCTCCACGGTGCAGAGCTACCATTCGGCGCAGATCTTCGAAGCCGTGGGCTTTACGCCGGAGTTCGTCAACGCGTACTTTGCCGGCACGGTGAGCCGTGTGGGCGGTATGGGTGTCGAGGACGTTGAACGCGAGCAAAACGAGCGCTACGACGCCGCGCTCGCTATCCTTAAGAGCCCGGCTCCCGATCAGCTGCCCACGCTGGGCCTGACCAAGTGGCGCCCGCTCGGCGGCGAGGAACACCTCATCGACCCCCAGACCGTCTACCTGCTGCAGACCGCCTGCCGTGAGGACAGCTACGACACCTTTAAGGAGTACAGCGCCCGCCTGCACCGCACCGGCCGTGCCGTGCGTCTGCGCGACTTGCTCGACTTTGATGCCAGCGGCCGCACGCCGGTTTCGCTCGACGAGGTCGAGCCCGCGCTCAACATCGTCCGCCGCTTTAACACCGGCGCCATGTCGTACGGCTCCATCAGCAAGGAAGCACACGAGTGCATGGCCATCGCCATGAACCGCCTGCACGGCCGTTCCAACTCGGGCGAGGGCGGTGAGGATCCGCGTCGCGAGACCCCGCTGGCTAACGGTGATTCCAAGAACTCCGCGATCAAGCAGGTGGCAAGTGCGCGCTTTGGCGTGACGAGCCGCTACCTGTGCAGCGCCTTCGAGATTCAGATCAAGATGGCCCAGGGCGCCAAGCCCGGCGAGGGTGGCCACCTGCCCGGCAAGAAGGTCTACCCCTGGATTGCCGAGGTCCGTCAGTCCACGCCCGGCATCGGCCTGATCTCGCCTCCGCCGCACCACGACATCTACTCCATCGAGGACCTGGCAGAGCTGATCTTTGACCTTAAGAATGCCAACCCTGGCGCGCGCGTGTCGGTCAAGCTGGTCAGCGAGGCCGGCGTCGGCACCATCGCAACCGGTGTGGCCAAGGGCGCTGCCGACAAGATCTTGATCAGCGGCCACAATGGCGGCTCGGGTGCCGCGGCGCGCGATTCCATTTGGCATGCTGGCCTGCCGCTGGAGCTCGGCCTTGCCGAGGCCCAGCAGACGCTGCTGCAAAACGGCCTGCGCTCCCGCGTGGTGCTCGAGGCCGACGGCAAGCTCATGGACGGCACCGATGTCGCCGTCGCCTGCTTGCTGGGCGCCGAGGAGTTTGGCTTTGCGACCATGCCGCTCATCTCCATGGGTTGCCTCATGCAGCGTGACTGTCAGCAGGATACCTGCCCGGCCGGCATCGCCACGCAAAACTGCCGCCTGCGTCACGGCTTCCGCGGTAAGCCCGAGCACGTTGAGCACTTTATGCTCTTTGTGGCCGAGCAGCTGCGCGAGGTTATGGCGAGCCTGGGCTTCCGCACCGTCGATGAGATGGTTGGCCATCCCGAGTGTTTGTGCCAGATCGAGGTGCCGGGCAACCGCAAGGCTAACCTGCTGGATCTGTCGCCCGTGCTGGCAAGCGCGACCTGCGAGTTCGGTGCCCATATTCCGGGTGCCGACGGTCGCCACTTCCTGCCGCAGATGGCTGCCGACAGCGAGCTCGACAAGACGCTCGACTCCACGTTGTTCGTGCCCTACACGGCCAATGCCCGTGCGCACCTGCGCCCGATTCGTTTCCATGCCGACATCGCCAACGTTAACCGCTGCGTGGGCACCATTCTGGGCAATGCGGTGACCAAGGCGCATCCCGAGGGCCTGCCCGCCGGCTCCATCACCATCGATTGCGATGGTTCGGCCGGTCAGAGCTTTGGCGCCTTCCTGCCGCGCGGCATTACGCTCAACGTGTGCGGCGACGCCAACGACTACTTTGGCAAAGGCCTTTCGGGCGGCGAGGTGTCGGTGCGCCCCAACCCGCATGCGACCTATAAGTTCGACGAAAACATCATCGTGGGCAACGTTGCGTTCTTTGGCGCCACGAGCGGCCGTGGCTTCATCAACGGCCTGGCCGGCCAGCGCTTTGGCGTACGCAACTCCGGTGCCACCGTGGTGGTCGAGGGCTGCGGCAACCATGGCTGCGAGTACATGACGGGCGGTCTGGCGCTTATCCTGGGTGAGGTCGGGCAGAACTTCGCCGCCGGTATGACGGGCGGCGTGGCCTATGTCTTTGACCAGTACGGCACGCTCGATGCCCGCGTGAACCACGAGAGCGTTGAGCTCAAGGCCTCGACGGCCGGCGAGCTGGCACAGATTCGCGAGCTCATCCAGGAGCACGTGGACGCGACGCAGAGCCCGCGCGGCATCAAGCTGCTCTACAGCTTTGAGACGATGAGCAAGCACTTCGTGAAGGTCATTCCGACCGAGTACGAGCGTGTGCTGGCGATTGTCGCCGCCGCCGAGGCCGTCGGCAAGACGCATGCGCAGGCAGAGGAGCTGGCGTTTGACATCGTGACCGGTCGCGCGAGCGCTGCGGATGTCGCTCGCTTCGATGCTGCGGGCGGTGCTGCGGGCGGTGCTGCGGGCGCTGCGTCCCGTGGAGGAGCGCAGTCATGATTTTGATCCCCTGTATGTGGAGCTCGATGACGACGCACGTCGCGCCCAGGCGAGCCGCTGCATGATGTGCGGCGTGGCGTTTTGCCAGATGGGCGCGAGCTTTGGCAAGGCACGTCCGAGCGGCTGCCCGCTGCACAACTTGATTCCCGAGTGGAACGAGCTGGTGTACCGCGGCCGCTGGGATGAGGCTGCCGAGCGCCTGTCGCTCACCTCGCCCATGCCTGAGTTCACGAGCCGCGTGTGCCCGGCACTGTGCGAGGCCGCGTGCAACCTGGGCTCGGTCGACGGCCAACCCACGACGATTCACGATAACGAGCGTGCGATCAGCGACCATGAGTGGGCCAACGGCGGCCCACGTCGCTTTGAGCCGGCAGGGGAGGACGCGCCCTCGGTCGCCGTGGTTGGTTCCGGCCCGGCTGGCCTGGTGGCAGCATGGGAGCTTGCACGTCGCGGTGCCCGCGTGACGGTGTTTGAGCGCGACGACCGCCCCGGCGGCCTACTCATGTACGGCATTCCCAACATGAAGCTCGAGAAGTCTGCGGTCGAGCGTCGTGTGGCGCTCATGCGCGAGCTGGGTATTGTGTTCGAGCTGGGCGCCGACGTGAGCGATCCCAAGGTTACCGCCAGGCTCGACGACTTTGACGCCGCCGTGGTGGCTGCCGGCGCCCGTGCTCCGCGTGGACTTTCGGCTGCGAACATTGATGCCCCGGGCGTGGTGTATGCCGTGGACTACCTGACGGCTTCGACCGTCTCGGTGCTCGATGGCGGCAAGCCCGCGGTGAACGCACGCGGCCTGGACGTCGTGGTCATTGGCGGTGGCGATACCGGCAACGACTGCGTGGGTACCGCCGTGCGTCAGGGCGCGCGCAGCGTGCGCCAGTTTGAGTTCTTGCCGGCTGCGCCCGATAAGCGCGCGGCAGGCAACCCCTGGCCGCAGTGGCCCAACGTGAAGAAGACCGACTACGGCCAGCAGGAGGCTATCGCTGCCATGGGCGGCGAGATGCGCGCTTGGGGCGTGGACACGCTCGAGGTGCTGCTGGACAAGAAGGGCGCGGCTGCGGGTCTGCGCGTGGTCGATCTGGATTGGTCGGCCGGCAAGCCCGAACGCATTGCGGGCTCCGAGCACGAGGTGCCGGCGCAGCTGGTGCTCATCGCCTGTGGCTTTACGGGTCCGGAACACAGCGTGTTCGAAGCTGTCGGCGTGCCCGTTGCCACGGCGGGCCGCCCGCTGCCCGTGATGGCTTCCGAGGGCTCACACCTTGCGGCCCGCGTGGATGGTGTTGCTGCGGATGCCGCGCCGGTGTATGTGGCGGGTGATGCCCGCAACGGCAGCTCGCTCGTGGTGAACGCCATGGCCGATGCCCTGGCCTGCGCAGCCGAAGTCGCCGACGCGCTGGAACTGTAAAGTAGTCACGGAGATACTCAACAATCGAATCGGAAAGGGCTGTCCCTAACTGCCGGCACTCGGGGACACTCCTTGCGGATTTGCGAGCAGTTTGCTCGTTTGTCGACGTACGGATGTTCATTTGTCGACTTCTCGGGCTGTGGTCACCTGTTGTTTCTGTGGTGGCTGCGGGCATCTGGCTCAAAAGGGCGGGTTGGCCGTCTATGTCTACCTGCGGTTTTGTTGCGGTGCGCATTTTCGATCAAGCTTTTCGTCAAGTGTTTGGTCAGTATCTGGTTTGCAGTCGGAGGCCTATTTTGCCCGCGCTGGTCGTGGCTGCCCACCTTCCTCGTAAGCTCAAATTGAGGTCCATCAGTTTGAGGAGGATGCCATGACTGACCACGCTTTTGACCGAGCAGAGCTAGCCGAAGCCGTCGGCAACGATATTGCCGACATGGCTCACTTTTGGATGCTGCGGAAGTTTCAATTCCTGGAGCCGGCGCGCGAACAGTTCGAGATCATTGTCGACCCGTGGCTCAGCTATTGCACTGAGCCTTCGCAAAACGAAATCATGGCCTACAACATGGCGTTTACCGATTGGCTGCTGTTTGAGCGCCCCTATCGCCATGGCAAAACGCTGCTCGAGCTGTATGTTGACGAGCCGCCGGCATCGCTTTCGCCTGCCTCGCTCAAGCGGCTCGAGCAGGTACGCGACACGCAGTATTTCTCGCGCTTTGGCATTTTGGACAAGAATCCTGCGTCCGGCATGGTCGTGCTGAAGGACACGCGCACCGATCATCGCTTTGATGTCTACGATCCGCATATCGTGCAGAAGGAGCACTGGAGTGACGGCGCGATTGCGGTGCGCCTCGCCTGCGTCGACGATGTCTGGCTTACGGCGGGACAGCTCTACCTGTATGACATCGCGCGGCTGAGCGATACGGCGGTCGATGGGCCGGGTGCGGTGCATCCGGAGGACCTGCAGGACGGCTTTGACACCTCGTGCATCAGCTTCTTCTTGCGTCTGGTCCGCGACATCATGGGCGCCCAGGGGCGGTACGTAAAGTCGCTCAACATCTACGAGCAGGAGTGGGGGTAGAGGATGGGCGGTTGTCGCCTGCCTTGCCTTCTGCCCTTTTGTCTCGATCTGTAACGTTTGGGGGCAAAACACCGGTCTACCTGTTACAGATCGAGACGAATGCTTGGGCGCCGCTGGTTTGTCTAAATCTGTAACGTTTAGGGGCCTGGAGAACGTCTAACTGTTACAGATCGAGACGTTTGGCACCTGGCTGGGGGGAATGTCTCAATCTGTAACATCTACAGTCCAAAAATCGTTCTTCTTGTTACAGATCAAGACGTTTGTCGGTGGAGGCAACGGTGACGATGGTCCATTTGTCCGATGTGGTGGTGATGGAAGTGTCTAATACCGTTTTCAAGCACAAGCATACGACTCGCAACACGTTGGCGCGGAATAGGATGCTCGCGCGACTCACGGAGGCGACCGAGCAAGGTGCGCTGCTCGCAACGCATGACAATGCCGAGCTCATGTGGCTGCGGCGTCATGTTGGAACCGACGATATCGCGGAACCCGAGCCGTATTTGTTCTGCTTTCAACATGATTGGGATGCGCTGACGCCGACGGAGCGAGCGCTGCGGGCCATCAAAGGGCTTGCGGAGTTTCATCCCGATTGGGCGTTTTGGGGCTATGACGCGGCACTTTTGTGGGGTCTGGAGGTGCCGAATGATCTGCTTGGGCCACGATATCTTGTTAAGACAGGTTGCTCGGTGCCGCTGAGTGCAGGATGTCGGCTGTTGCGTCCGCAGGCGGCGGGCGCACTTGAACAAGTCGACGGCGTGCAGGTGACGTCGTTTTGGCGCACGGTGGAGGATTGCCTACTGCGTGCACCGTTCTCCTACGGGTTGGCGATTGCCGATTCTGCACTGCGGGCGAAAGGCGTATCACGTGGGGATTTGTGCGAGCGCCTCCGCGCCGATTGCGAGGGCAGGCGAGGGTATCGCAGGGCACAGGTGATTGCGTCGTATGCGGACGGGCTGTCTGAAAACGGCGGCGAGTCTCGGTTCCGAGCATTCTTTATTGCGTACGGCTTTCCGGTTCCGGAGCTGCAGGTGGAGTTTCGCGACCCGCTCGATCCGAGCCAGGTGTTTCGCGTCGACTATTTTTGGCGGCTCGAGGACGGGACGTGTGTCATCGGCGAGCTCGACGGAAAGGGGAAGTACACCTTGCAGAGCGGCGAGGGTCGGGAGTCGGCTGACCCATTCGTGGCAGAGCGTCAGCGGGAATCTCATCTGACAATGCTCGGGCATAAGGTGCTTCGGTTTACGTTTGATGAGCTCAAGAATCCGGGGAAGCTGATCGAGAAAATGAGGCTGGCGGGTATTCCTCGGCAGGTTGAATTGGCTGAGGAGTGGAGATGCCAGTGGTATGGGCGCTGAGAGGTTTTGTCTCGATCTGTAACGTTTAGAGGCTGTTTGAGCTCGTAATTGTTACAGATCGAGACAAGCCGGTGAAACGTCGACCGAATGTCTCGATCTGTAACATCAAGGGGCCTAATAACCCTGTAGCTGTTACAGATCGAGATATTTCCCTGGTGTCGCTGGGGTGGGACTGCAACGTGTTCCGTCTCCCCACATCCCCTCTTCCTTCCGTTAACCGATGCGTCTGCAGCAATCCAGCGGGACTAGGTGATAATGGACAAATGTTCAAGTTAATCGTGAGGGAGGAGCTCGATATGGCATCTGCCGATCGTTCCACGTTGTTTATCAATGCGACCATTCTGGATGGTTCGGAACATATGGAGCCGCAACCCGATATGGCCGTGACTGTTGAGCGCGGCGTCATCACCTGGATGGGGCCGAGTGCTGTGGCGCAGGCGCCTGCAGGTGCCGAGGTTATCGACCTGGGTGGTGCGTATCTCATGCCCGGTCTCATCAATATGCACGTGCACCTGTGCGGCTCGGGCAAGCCTGTCTCGGCCGGCGATGCGGGAGCGCTGATGAAGAAACTCGATAATCCCGTGGGCCGTGCCATCGTCCGCCGCATCCTCAAGGGCAGTGCCCAGCAGCAGCTGGCAAGCGGCGTGACCACGGTGCGCGGCGCGGGCGACCCGTTGTTTGCCGACATTGCCGTGCGCGACGCTATCGACGCTGGCAAGTATCAGGGTCCGCGCCTGGTAGCGCCGGGAACGGGCGTCACGGTGCCGGGCGGCCATGGCGCGGGCTTGTTCGCCCAGGTGGCCAACAGCCCCGTCGAGGCAGCCGAGCAGGTGCGAGACCTGTATGCGCGCGGCGCCGACGTCATTAAGCTGTTCGTAACGGGCGGTGTGTTCGATGCGACCGAGGTGGGCGAGCCGGGCGTGCTGCGTATGCCGGTGGAGGTTGCCGCGGCGGCGTGCAAGGCGGCGCACGAGGTGGGCCTGCCGGCTATGGCTCATGTCGAGAGCACCGAGGGCGTGAAGGCCGCGCTTGAGGCCGGGGTCGACACGATCGAGCACGGTGCCCCGATGACGCCCGAGATCCTGGAGCTGTACCGTGGCGCCGCGGGCACGCAGCTTGAGGATCGTGCGCCCAGCGTTACCTGCACTATCAGCCCGGCGCTGCCGTTTGTGTTGCTCGATCCGGAGAAGGCCCATTCGACTGACACGCAAAAGAAGAACGGCGACATCGTGTGCTCGGGCATTATCGAGAGTGCTCGTGCGGCGCTGGAAGCTGGCGTTAAGGTGGGCCTTGGCACAGATTCGAGCTGCCCGTTCGTGACGCAGTACGACATGTGGCGTGAGGTGGCCTATTTTGCCAAGTACGTGGGCGTGAGCAACGCCTTCGCGCTGCATACGGCTACGCAGGTCAATGCCGAGCTCCTGGGGCTGGGCGGCGAGACCGGTACGATCGAGTGCGGCAAGGCCGCCGATATCCTGGTGACGCGCAAGAATCCGCTCGATGACCTGTGCGCTCTGCGTGAGCCGACGCATGTGATGTGTCGCGGTGATTTGGTACGCAAGCTCAAGGTGAAGCGTATTCCCGAGGTGGACGCCGAGCTCGACGCGATTATGGCCATGCCTGCCGAAGCGCTGGCTGAGGAGCTGGCCCGCGACGGTGTGGCGTAGATGTGACAAAGGGGCAGCTCCGTTGCCGCATACAAAAAGCCGAGGTCTCAACACGAGGCCTCGGCTTTTTTATCGAACAAATACTTAAGATTTGGGACAAACAAACCTGATTAATTTATCCCGCGTGCGGGCGTTAGGAGCGGGTTTCCATCTTGGCGTGGCACTTGGGGCAGGTGACGCGGATCTTGCCTTTGCCCTTGGGGACGGAGAGCATCTGGCCGCAGTTGGGGCACTTGAGGTATGCCGTAGTTTTGCGACCCTTCCACATCTTCTTGGCCGTGCGCTTGGCACGCTCAAAGTCTTCCTTGCTGGTACCGGCCGTGCGCGAGGCGTTGGCAGCCGCGGCGCCGCTACCCAAGCTCGCTACGAACTTGCCCAGGCCGGGGACGTTAGCGGTCGCGGCGACAAAGGCCGCGTTTTCCTTGCGACGTGCGTCGATGTTTTTGGACAGGCCGCGCAGCACGCCAATCACGATTACGGCGATGGCAATCCAGCTGAGCCACTGGATATGGGCTATCGATCCGATCATCGCGATGACGATGCCGACAAAGCCCATAACGATGGTGAGCTCATCGGCGCCATTGCGGCCCTTCATAAAGTCATTCATGCAAATTGCCTTTCGTTCGATATGCTGCACGCCTTTATACCCGATTTAGAGCAAGGGGGACAGGTCAATCTGCACCAAGGTGGTGCAAACATACCTGTCCCCGATGCACCAAGAAGGTGCAAAGCAGTCCGTCCCCAATGCCCCAATTACTTGGAGAGCTTGTCGACGACGCGTTCGATCTCGGCGAGCTTGGCGGCCTTGAGGTCTTCGTCGCCCGATTCGATTGCCGAAGTCACGCAGCCCTCGATATGCGCCTTGAGCACGTCGGCGTTGATGCGCGCAATGAGCGCCTGCGTTGCCATGAGCTGCGTGGAAATATCGACGCAGTAACGGTCCTCATCGACCATCCGCAAGATGCCGTCGATCTGGCCGCGTGCCGTCTTGAGCATGCGGGTTACCGATTTGTGGTCTGCCATCATGGCGGGTCCTCGTTTCTGGTCGGGGGGGGGTACGTGCGGGTCGTTACGCGGCGGTCACCGAAAGGGCGTGGAACTTCTCACCCGCGGCCTCGACAGCGGCGGCGAGCTGCTCGGCGGTCACGGTGTCGGCGCACTCCACCTGGACGGTCTGAGTCTCGTGATCGGCATCGGCGTCGGTCACGCCGGCAACGTTGAGCAACGCCGTCTCGACGGTGGCGTCGCAGTGGCCGCACATGAGGCCGGAAGTCTTGATTGTGTATCGCATCGGTATTCCTCTCTGTTGTGTCGGCTTTCCCAGGCACCCGACCTTGACCTTCAAGCCGTCGCTCGCGTACCAAAGTACGCGTCGCTCCTCTTTCAGGTCAATCTCTGGCACCTGGAAAACCCGTTCTAAATGGACGTAATAGTGAGCCTATTTTGCCACTTTAGGCTTAAAGGTTCGCAGGCGCAGCGCATTGCTTACGACGCACACGCTCGACAGGCTCATGGCCGCGGCGCCAAACATCGGCGAGAGCTGCCATCCGGTGAGCGGGAAGAACACGCCCGCCGCCAGCGGAATGCCGATGCCGTTGTAGAACAGTGCCCAGAACAGGTCCTGCTTGATGTTGCGGATCGTGGCGCGTGAAAGCTCGATGGCTCGGGCGACGTCCATGAGGTCGCTGCGCATGAGTACCACGTCGGCGCCCTCCTTGGCGATGTCGGCGCCGGTGCCGATAGCAAGGCCCACGTCGGCGCGCGCCAGGGCGGGGGAGTCGTTGATGCCGTCGCCCACCATGGCGACCTTGCCGCCCGCATCCTGCAGTTCGCGCACGTGGCGTTCCTTGTCGGCGGGGAGGACGTCGGCGATGACCTGCTCGCTGCTCAGTCCCACGCGGCGGGCGATGGCCTCGGCCGTCACGCGGTTGTCGCCAGTGAGCATGCGCACATCGACGCCGAGCTTGCGGAGCGCGGCGATGGCCTCGGCGCTCGTCTCCTTGACCTCATCAGCCACGGCGATGGTGCCGACAAGCTCGCCGTTCTTGGCAAAGAACAGCGGCGTCTTGCCCTCGGCGGCAAATTGCTCGGCAAGGCCGGCGGGCACCTTCGCGCCCAGCTCGACCATCAGGCGCACGTTGCCGGCAGCGATGACGTTTTGTCCCTCGCGCGCCGTAACGCCTCGTCCAGGCACGGCGGCAAAGTCCTCGACCGTGCGCGCCACGATTCCGCGCGACTCGCACTCGGCCATGATCGCCTCGGCCAGCGGGTGCTCGCTCGAGCGCTCCAGCGCGGCAGCGAGCTTCAGTAACGCCTTTTCACTCATAGCGGGCGAGCCGTCGGCGCGCGCGACAACCACAATGTCGGTCACGGCCGGCTTGCCGCGGGTGACCGTGCCCGTCTTATCGAGCACCACGGTGCCCACGCTGCGCAGGTTCTCCAGCGCCTCAGCGCTCTTAAACAGAATGCCCATCTCGGCGCCCTTGCCGGTGCCCACCATAATGGCGACGGGCGTGGCCAGGCCGAGCGCGCACGGACAGCTGATCACCAGCACGGCGACAGCGGAAGTGAGCGCCTCGTTGATGCTTCCGGTCAGCACCATCCACGCCACAAAAGTTACGGCGGAGATTACAAACACCACGGGCACGAACACGCCGGCGACTTTGTCGGCCATGCGGGCGATGGGCGCCTTGGTGGTGTTGGCGTCCTCGACGAGCTGGATAATCTTGGCGAGCGACGTGTCGGCGCCCACACGCGTGGCGCGGAAGGTAAACGAGCCCGTGCGGTTGACCGTGGCCGCGTTGACGGTGGCACCGGCGGTCTTTTCCACGGGGATGGACTCGCCGGTGAGCGCACTCTCGTCCACGGCCGAGCTGCCCTCGAGCACCACGCCATCGACGGGGATGGACTCTCCGGGGCGTACGCGCAGGACCTGGCCGGGAAGGATGCTGTCGACGTCGACGGTGGTCTCGGTGCCGTCCTCTGCCACGACGGTCGCGCTCTTGGGCGCCAGGTCGATGAGCGCCTCGATGGCGCCGCCGGTCTTGGATTTGCTGCGTGTCTCGAGGTATTTGCCCACGGTGACGAGCGACAGAATCGTGCCCGCGCTCTCAAAATAGAGGTTGTCCATGCCCGTCATCATGGCCTCGTGCACCTGACCTGCGGCTAGCTGGTCGGCCATGATGAACATGGCGTAGAGCGACCAGGCAATGGAAGCGGTGGCGCCGACGGCGATGAGGGCGTCCATGGTGGGCGCGCCGTGCACGAGCGACTTGAAGCCGTTGATAAAGTACGCGTCGTTGACGTAGACGATGGGGATGAGCAAGACGAGCTCGGTGAGGGCGAGCGTCATGCTGTGGGTGTGGTCGGTGAAGACGCCGGGCAGTGGCCAACCGAGCATGTGCCCCATGCCTATGTAGAACAGCGGGATGAGGAAGACGATTGAGACGATGAGGCGGGTGCGCATGGCAGAGGCGGCGGCCTCCAACTTTTTGGTCGGCGACTCCATATGGGCGGCGCCGGACCTGGCTTGCGTACTGCCGCTTTGGGCGGCGTCGGTGCCCGTGCTGACGGGTGAGGCCGAGTAGCCAGCGCGGTCGACGGCGGTGCAGATATCGTCGGGGGAGACCTGCGCAGGGTCGTAGTCCACCAGCATAGAGCCGGCGAGCAGATTGACCGCGACGCTCTCGACGCCGTCGAGCTTGCTCACGGCGCGGTCTACGTGCGCCTGGCAGGCGGCGCACGTCATGCCACCCACATCGAATTTATCTTGAGCCATGGCTTCTCCTTTCTGTAGTTTAGTGTTGGAATTGTTAACCAACCGATACTATACACCCATACCCCCTGGGGGTGTCTAGTAATAGTTGGAATGTATGACTTTTCATTACAGATGAGGGCGGCTGCTCAATCGTTGGCAGTCCCTGCCAAACATCTCAATCTGTAACATCTAGCAGGGAAAATGACCTCTAATTGTTATAGATCGAGATTTTGTTTTGCGAGGTTTGAGTTTGTCTCGATCTATAACAGCTGGACCGGTTTTTGCTGAGTATCTGTTACAGATTGAGACAATCGGTCCAGACCCGCCGCGTCCGCCTCGTCATCTGTGGTTTACGTGGGGGCATACGGAGTACGGGTATACTAACCGGCGGCGAATCTGCTCCATCGCTTAGGGCCGCTGCGTCTGGACGGCGCGTGATAGGGCTGCCAAAGCGATCGCCAGCGTGCTGAGCAACGTCCTCTCTGTGCGCACCTGTTTTTGTATGTATTAGCGCACTACCAAGCACGCCCGCGCGGCCGCATGCCGTGCCCATTGCGCGTGCAGATAAGGAACAACAACATATGCGTAATTCTGTATCCGACGTCACCGACGCCGAGATCCTGGACGAGACCCGCGAGGCCATGACCCAGGCTGCCTTCGATGCCGCCGATGAGGCCAATGCTGCCCAGGCCGTCGAGTCCGCTACCGAGAGCCTGCCCGCCTTTGACGAGCTGGGCCTTTCCGACGAGATGCTTCGTGCCATCGAGAACCTGGGCTACACGGCGCCGACGCCCGTGCAGGCCGGCTCGATCCCTGTGGTGCTCGAAGGCCGCGACCTGCTTGCCGCCGCCCAGACCGGCACCGGCAAGACGGCCGCCTTCTTGCTGCCGACCATGAACAATCTGGAGCACATCGCTCCGCCCAAGCCTGTGCGTGAGCGCGGCGGCCGCAACCGCCGTCGCGGCGCCAAGAAGCCCGAGGGCAACGGCCGTGGCCCTGTGATGCTCGTTATCACCCCCACGCGCGAGCTCGCCCAGCAGATCGACGAGGTCGCGAGCAAGATCGCCGACGTCACCGGCCATGTTGCCGTGACCGTCGTGGGCGGCGTGAGCTACAAGCCCCAGACCGCTGCCCTCAAGTACGGCTGCGACATCCTGGTCGCCACGCCGGGCCGTCTGGTCGATCTGATCGAGCAGGGCGCCTGCCACCTGGACGAGGTCAAGGTGCTGGTGCTCGACGAGGCCGACCGCATGCTCGACATGGGCTTTTTGCCCGCCGTCCGCCGCATTGTGCGCGAGACGCCGGCCGAGCGCCAGACGCTGCTGTTCTCGGCGACGCTCGACGAGGAGGCCGTGGGCGAGATCACCGACCTGGTGAGCGATCCGGCCCGCGTGGAGATCGCGCCCGCCACGTCGACCGCCGATACCGTCGATCAGTTTGTGTTCCCGGTGTCCATCGAGGCCAAGAACAACCTGCTGCCCGAGTTCCTCAAAAAGGAGGGCCCGGAGCGCACCATCGTCTTTATGCGCACCAAGCACCGCGCCGACAGCTGCTGCCGTCGTCTGGAGCGCAAGGGCATCAAGGCCGCCGCGATTCACGGCAACCGCAGCCAGGCCCAGCGTGAGCGCGCGCTTTCTGCCTTCCGTGATGGCACCGTCGACGTGCTGGTGGCGACCGACGTGCTTGCCCGCGGCATCGACATCAGCGATGTGCGCTACGTCGTGAACTTTGACGTGCCGGCCGAGCCGACCGACTACATCCACCGTATTGGCCGTACGGGCCGCGCCGGCGAGCTGGGCTGGGCCATCACGTTTGTGACCGAGCAGGACGTGGACGAGTTCTACGAGATCGAGAAACTCATGGACAAGACCGCCGACATCTACGAGGCCGGCGACCTGCATGTGGGTCCCAACCCGCCCGCGGTTGACCCCGAGCGCGACCCTGCCGCCTTTAAGGTGAAGAAGAAGACCAAGCGCGGCAAGTCCAAGAGCAAGAAGAAGCTCGAGCAGGCGCGTCGCGACGGCAAGCGCAACGGCGACGATTACGGCGATGTGGCCGGTCGTTCCAACCGCGGTCGCGACGAGCGCCGCGGCGACGGCGAGCGTCCGAGCCGTCCCAAGCGCGGCGGGAAGACCCGCGTGCGCGAGGGCGTTCAGGCTCGCGTGGACGAGGCTGTGGAGAGCGTGGCCCGCGAGGTGGCTGCCGAGGAGCGCGCTGGTGCTGGTGCCGCTGAGCAGCCTGCGCGCGGTAACCGTGCCGAGCGTCGTGCTAAGCAGTTCCAGGGCGAGGCGCATCGCCGCCGTCGAGAGGATGAGGATCGCGGTGGCCGTCGTCGTGTCGAGCGCGAGGACGAGGGCCGCGGTTCGCGCGGTGGCAAGCGCGGTGCGGGCGACCGCCGTCGTTCCGGTCGTGATGACGAGCGCGGTGGCCGTGATGAGCGTCGCGGCGGCGAAGGCCGTGGTTCGCGTGACGAGCGCGGCGTCCGTGGCGGCGAGCGTCGCGAGGGTGCTCGTGGCAACGGTGGCCGCAGCGGCGCCGGTCGTTCGAATGAGTCGCGCGATCGTCGCGACCCGCGTGCCAGCCGCGATCGTCGCGATGATTGGCGCAACTACGACGACACCCGCGAGGAGCGCCGTGGCGGCTATCGTGGTGGTCGCGGCGGCAACCAGTCCGGCTCTCGTGGCGGCCGCGCCGGCGGTCGCGATAACCGTGGCAGCTATGGCAATAGTCGTGGCGGCAAGCGCGGTAGCAGCTCCCGCCGCCCCGGTGACGGCGGCGGCAAGCGCAAGTAACACACCCGTCGCGCGGTGAGGCGAGATGAGTTTGGGCCCCGAGCAGATTATGCTCGGGGCCCTTTTTGTTTGCCGTATCCGATCGCTAGTTCAAATGTGATTTCCTCGGGAATGCATCTAGAGGATGCCGTGGGCCTGTTTCCTGCCATGCGGCAATGGGTCCCATGGGGTGCGCCGTGCATTTTTTGGAGTATTCTGTAGTTCGAGTTGTCTGCATATGATTCGACGTCGCCAACGGTGGTCTTCGGATATCCCTAGCGAGCGTTTTGAGCCAGATTTCGCCGTTTTCCGGAGCAGGGAGGTGGCGCGCGCAGACGTGGTGTAAGAGCGTCCCGAGGTCCGTCG